>DNTK01000470.1 GCA_003508755.1 Bacteroidales bacterium
GTTCCGGTGTGTATATCATAGGGTGTATCCCAATCGTACCGGGTATATATTTGTGCCTGAATATCACGTTCTTTGGTCTTGTGCCTGGTTTTTCCGCCAAACTTAAAGAATCCATTTCCAAAAGAAGTTATATACGGAACTTTAAAGTTTACTTTTCCGGTTATATTTTTGTCGGTAACAAGGGATTTTTGCAGGCGTAGTTCCTCTAATTCATATTCGGCATAATTGGTGGCATTTACGGCATTGTTTGAATCAGGAAAACTCACTTGCGGATAGTCAGGATCACTCACATCAAACTCCATAAAAATGGCCTGCCCCGGGTTATCAAATGCAATCTCGATACGATCCGGAACATTTTCACTGGCCGAGGAATAAGCCAGTTCGTAATCGAGCTCTATAAAATTTGTTTTTTGTTCACCGCCGATATTTACAGAACTGATATTCTGTATTTTTTCACGTTCCTTTAAATCACGCTCAATTCCTCCATATAAATAAATATATTCGTTTATCGGGTCATCAACGGTATATATAATGCGTCGGCGCACTTCGTAATCGGAGAAATTATTATACATACCCCTGATGTAGACTTTGGAATTTTCATTGAACTCATAGTCAAGCGTACTGCTTATACCAATTCTTTCACGGGTGATATCGTAGTGCCTGAGTTGAGCTTCGCTGTAATGAAGGTGATAATTATTGACACCTTCTTCCTGCGAAGACTGTCCCCAGAAAGGGCCCCGCATATACTCAAATTCCATGTTATCGGCCCCGTAAATGTTTTTGTAGTAGTTGGCATTGACAGTAAATCCTATTTTATTTGATTTTTGAGCAAATGAAAACTGTCCCTGATAGTTTGGAGATTCTCTTAAATCGGAATAACCACCGGATGCGGATGCGCTGATTTCGGGCTCTTCACTTTTGGCCGATTTGGTAATAATGTTTACGTTACCTCCTATGGCATCAGCATCCATATCGGGAGTGAGAACTTTTGAAACTTCAATAAATTCAATCTGATCGGAAGAAATTACATCGAGGCCTACATACCGAACACCACCTTCCGGAGAAGGGATTTGTTCTCCGTTAATGTTGAAGTTCGTGTATTCGGGTGGTGTGCCTCTTAACTGCACATACCTTCCTTCTCCTTTATCGCGCTGTAGCGTAATACCAGGTATTCGTTGCAAGGTTTCGGCAGCATTCATATCAGGAAATTCTTCGATCTGTTCGGATGAGACAACATTTTTTATGTTCACTGCATTTTTTTGTTCAAGTAATGCTTTGGTTTGTCCCTCGGTATAAGCTGTAATTTCAACTTCTTCAATTTCCTGTCTGGTGGGTTTCAGTTGTATTTTGAGATTGGTAGTAGCTGTTCCTAGTTCATATTCATAGGTCTGATATCCTATAAAGGTTATTCGGAGCTTTTGGCCTGAAATAACCTGCTCTTTTAATGAGAAACGACCATTTAAGTCGGTAATGGTAGCGGCATTTTCCGGCGAATCAAGCAATTGAATTGTCGCTCCGGGCAAAAGTTCACCAGTATCCTCGTCATACACCTTACCCGAAATGGTTTGTGATTTTTGCGCCATAGCACCTGAAATGGCAATTATCTGAATTAAAAAGATAAGAATATATTTAAATACAGCTTTCATGAACCAGGATTAAAAAATGCTTGTCCAAAAAGTCTTGTTTTTAGCATTGCGAAAATGTTAAATAGCATGAGACTTTTTGGACAAGGAAGAACAAAAATTATTTAACGATAAACTGTTTTACCACTTTAGAGTTGTTAGCATCAATGCTTAAGAAATACATACCTGACGGAAGATCAGATACAGAGAATCGAGCGTTATTTTCGTAAGAGCCGAAGAACGATTTCACCTGCTGACCTAATGTATTGTAGATGTTTACATTATTGAATGCGCTGTTTCCAAATACTAATCTTATTTCCCCTTCAGTTACCACGTTAGGGTAAATTCTCAAATTGTCACTATTGGTGGCAGCTTCTACAGAGGAAGGAGCAGTATAACCATCATAATAAACTATTAACTGTGGAACACGCTCTGGGTGGTTCTGACCATCTCCCGGATTCCCTGCTTCGTCTTCATCACCCGGGTCTGAGATGTTTTCATATGCTTCCCATTCACGGGCATTCTCCACATCACTGGGTCCCTGGTTTTCTCCGGCAATAATAAATGCAATTGCATTTCCTGATGCCCAACCACCCCGATTCACTATTTCCTGAACAATGGTTTTGAGATCTGGAGTTCTGTAAAATCCCCAGATCTTCCAATCCTCTGCTACTGTCCAGGCAACTGTAGCAGAAGTTTGTGCTCTGTCAGTTATCAGGCTGTCTTCAGTAAACGTTGGTGCATTATCCGATGCATCGCCATAGACTGTTAAATTCGCTATGTCGTCGCTTAGTTTCGCTTCATGAGAACAAACAATAATAAATGCAGAATCGATGGTGGCACCCGGAGGAATTGTCAGATTCTGAAAGCGCATACCCATAGTCAGGATACTGGCATCACCTTCCTGACCTTCCCAGCCTGCATCTAAATCATCGTCATACAGCGCATCTATTGCGTCATTTTCCTGTTCAGCATCGTCCGATGATAATGAAACTAAAACAGAATCATAAACAACATCATCGTCATCTTCAAGGTAGAAATAGGTTTCCCCTTCATCGCCTGCGGGTATAATTCTAACATCGACCATTCCCTGGCCATTTGTTTGACTGTAAAAACCGGCAACAAATACTACTAATAGAGCAAGTAAAGTTTTTTTCATGTTATTATAGCTTTTAAGGTTGATAATTAAAATGTTTTCTGAATAATCTGCTCACAAAGAAAGCGATCAGCAGGATTAAAGGCTATAGTAAAAAGTACTAGTAAGGTTTTACTGATAATTTAAAGGCAAGAAAATCAGGTATATAAAGTCTTTTTGTAAGATTGGCTTAATCAACATTTAACAAAGAATTAATTTTTGGTTGGTAGATCCCGGGAGTTCCTAATGTAAATTGTCGGCAGATTTAAAATTGATGAAAAATGAAGAGAATAATCATGGCAGATGACCATGCTGTGGTGAGTACCGGATTGCAGCTTATCCTGAATCAGACCATTGATTTACGGCTGGTAGATAAAACTAAAAACGGAGAAGATTTATTGGAGAAACTTCATCAAAACCGGTATGATTTGGTGCTGCTGGATATATCTATGCCGGGAAAGGACGCCCTGGATGTTTTAAAAGAAATAAAGGTTACTTGGCCCTCGCTGCCGGTAGCCATTTTTACTATGAATCCGGATGAATCTTTTTCAAGCAGAATGTTCTTAAATGGTGCTGCAGCCTA
>DNTK01000499.1 GCA_003508755.1 Bacteroidales bacterium
GAGGTATGAGGAGTAATCTTCTTATCCCGACAGAAAGCAACTAGAGATAGTTGCTTTTATTATTTTGGAGGGATTAGAAGATGAGAACTTGTTCGAACCGAGACTTAAAGTCGAGTTCACGACGAGGTAAAAGGAGTAATCTTCTCATCCCGAATTGATATTGAAACGGTTACAGCATTTTAAATGTTGTGACCGTTTTCATTTGCGTTCAATTTGCATAATTATCTGCTGTAAAACTTTACTTGCATAGGTAAGGACTTATCTTTTAAGGCCGAACAATAAGAAAGAGTGTTTTTAACAAACTACTTTTTTAATATGATCTTTTTAGATAAAAATTGTCCTTTATTATTGTTTACCAAAACAAAGTATACCCCATTATTTAAAAATTCAAGATTTAGATGAACTTCTTTTGCATTATTGTACTTCTTATCGATTACTGCTTGCCCTGCACTATTGAATATTTTAATATTAGATAATCTAGCCTGGTTATTTAGTTTAATCGTGATATACCCTTTTGTAGGATTGGGAAATACTTTTACGTGCTCTTGAGAAGTTGTGTTTTCTATAGATACTATTTCTTCATCCACATTATTAAGGGAGACGATAACAGTAACAATTATGCTTCCAGAGATTTCATTTATGCCCTGTATATACAATACATACTCAGTTTGTGTTTCATAGTCAAGTAAAGAGCCATTTAAAACTTTGAACTCACCGTTAGATGCATTTACAGCAAAGTTTGAGGAATACTCACCGCCTATTATGGAATATTTGGTATTGCCATCATTATTAGTAAAAAAAGATAAGGTGTCAATTATTGTATTGTCTGCAGGTTCTTCATCAATTGAGTATGTAATCTCATACATATCTGTTTCAATCTGTGGCATCATTACTTTAAGCAATTCTGAATAATTGGATAAAGCTCCATCAGGGGTTTCAGACCGAACTCTGTAAATAACTTGAAGCCCCGGAATAAGATTTGTATCTACGTATTGGTTTTCAAATACTAAATTGAGATTAATGGGATAATACTCGTTTTGATCGAGAATTGACCTTTCTATAATGTAATTGGTATTTATTGTAGAAGAGTCTTTCCATGCAAGTGTTAAATGTTCCAGGTTTATATTGTTTATTTCTAAATCAAAGGGTGCGCTTTGGAAAGGCTGTTCAACAGGTTTATAGTCTTCTACAAATATGGTTATTGTTGTATCTGATATTATATTCCCCAGGCTATCTGTAATCTCTAAACTCACAGTATATTGTCCCGGTGTCTCAAAATTAATAACCGGATTTTGCTCGTTAGATTGAATAATACTATCGCCTTCAAAAGTCCAATTGTAATTAATGTCGCTTAAACTACAATGCGACATAAATTGTACACTATCATTTTCAACTATTGAATCTCTGCTTGCAGATAAATCAGCTGTTTCATCAAAAATTTCAGGCGATGAGTACATAATTTTAGGATCCGATACCGGTTCAGATACAATTCCGTTACAACTTGTTTGAATCGTTACATAGTATGTTGAAGATGGTTCTACGTTTGTTAAGATTACATCTTCATCGAGACTAAAAGCTTCTATATATTCATTTGTTTCATTTACTTTCTTGTAGTTTACAATAACATCTATGTTGTAATTATTTGCAAGGTACTTTTTGGTATAATCAGAATAGCAATAACCATTAGGGTTGAAACGAAGGTGATAACGAAGTTTATGACCTGAATCTGTTTTCCAAAAATACCTGTCGTCTGCCAGGCTTACTGTTGCACATGCTGTGGAGAAAATGGAAACATCAGAATAATCTGTGTAATTGTTTTCATTAATCAATCCACGAACTTTTACTTCATAATTTGTTCCGGGTTTTAAGTTAGAAATTTTTGCTTTTGGGCTCATGGGAGCAAATTCGGTTCCATTTAATGAGTAGCTATACGTTTCCCAGTTTGTTGCAGATTGCTCCTTATATGCTATTTCATAATCCTGTATGTAAGTTACTTTAGGCGCTAAACAAGCATCTCCAATGCATTCTATCCCGACGGTATCTTTCGAAACCGGGCACCAGGTAACAATCATTGACTCCAAACAAGGTGCTACCTGCTTTAGGCAATCCGGATTGCTATAGGCGCTATTACTAGTATTTTCCTTAACACAGCGGACCGAAAATCCATTCCCTTTATGAATATGGTTTGTGTTACCGCTTCTGCTATTGTAAAATAAGCCTTCATCATTTTTAACATATCGGCTCCAAGCTGCATTATAATAGGTATCATGCTCTGTGGCACTCCACCAGATGCCAAGGTAGCCAGTACTACCAAAATTACCACTGATATTGCGAGATCCACCCGGAAGGGCAGTAAATCCAGTTTCGTTTGTGGCACCGGTGTTGGGGCTGACCCAATGTGAAGTGCCAGTTTCTTTCAATTTTCCACCTAAATTACTTACTCCTCCATAATAATCTGATAATTGAGTCCACTCTTCATCCGTTGGAACATGCCAGCCAACTGGACATAGCTTACCTGTGTTAACTGCATACCAGTTATATAATGCTCCGTATTTTTCTCCATATGTTGCTATGTCATTATCGTACCAGCAATATCCGGGAGTATCCAAGTTGTAACTTGCCCAATCGTAATTTTCGGTCACAAGTGGGATTTCTGTACCATCATTGTATTTGGTGGTTTTCAAATTCTCAGCCATCCAAATCTGGTTGCCAATTTGAACTGTTTTGTACTCATTACCATCAATATCTGTAACGGGTTCACCCCAAGTTTGTGCTATGAGCATAGCAGATGATAAAGTGCAAAGGATAATTGCTACAGTAAATCTTAATTTCATATCCGAAATAATTCTTAAACTCAATAATTAATCACTAAACTAATTTATTATTTAAATTTAGTCTAAATAAACATAAAAGTCAAAACTCTTTATTGTGTATTTTTATTAGTAGTAATACACACTCAATACACTATTAATTGCTTATAACATTATAATACATTGTAATACAATAAAATACATACTTATTGGGGTTAGGCAAGCGACGACATTATATCCATAAGTAATTATGGAATTAATTTTGCAAATCCGAAAAATCTGCTTTTTGAATGGGTATTAATGTATCGTCCTGAAACAGGTTTACACTTTTTCCCCTGAAAGTATAAACCTGTTTCAGGTCAAAACATAAGTGAACAACAAGTTTTATTCATGCATAATATCCTTCTTAAACGTTCTGAAGGTAATTTTCTTATTCTGACAAAATGCAACCATCGATAGCTGCCTTTTTCTATCTTAGCACAAGAAGGTTAGTACTCGTTCAAATCCGGGAAGAACCATAATTCACGAAAGTAATCTAACTATTCTAACAACAGGAAAAAGGCATCCACAATTAGTTCCCTTTTTGGGAGGCCAGATAATTCTTTGAGCATCTATCTTTCAATATCAGAAATACTGGATATTATCTTTTTAGTCCTTTCGGTTGAGGGTATAAACTTTATATCTCTGACATACTCCACCTGAAAATCGGCATCTGATAAATTGGTTAACAGTCTTTCGCCAACATAGCAACTATCAAAGGTTACATCTTCAACAATATGATCACCCCAGGGTAAACCGGCAATTACAATTGGTTTGTCAGGATTTTCCCAACGAATATTTTTAAGGTAGACACCTTCAATACGACCGGGAGGGTTATTTGTTCCATATCGCTGGCCTTCGGTAACTATAAGCTCCAGGTTTTTTATTTCTATCATTTCTTCAACCCGTATGTCTTCAAACCGGATATTTCTTACATCTCCAGTATTATCACATACAATGCTAAATGCTGAATGACCACCTGTATGACCATTGCCACGGGCATAAAGTATGTCGCAGTTCTTTACCAACACATTTTGCATAAGACCATCGATGTTAAACCCCAGTGTAACGCCATCAGCGTGCGACCAACCTACCATAATGGAGTTTTGCACGGTTATGGAGTCGGTTATATGCTCCTTGTCAAGTGATTTTATGGAGATGCAATCGTCGCGTGTGCGGGTAAAGCAATCGTCTATCAGAAAATTAATACACGAAACGGGATTAATACCATCGGTACTCCAGATGGTTTTATATGCAAAAACCTTTACATTCCGATAAGTACTGTTATGACAGTTTGTAAGGGTGTTTGTCCACCCTTTTTCGTTATGTCTCATGTAAATACCTTCAACTAATAAATTTTTAGTGTTATCAACCTGTATGGTACCATGCAAAATTCCACGACCGGTAATCGTAACATTCTCCAGGTTGTTGCCTTTTACATGTGCTTTAACATAGGCACCCGGAGCAATGAAAATTGTTTGATTGCTCTCAAGTTCAATTTCACCAAGATTATAAAATCCAGGTTCATAATAAATTAATCCACTTTGTCCTTTTTGGGGTTTATTCACCTCAAGTGGATCAGCAAAAATTGCTAAGTGCGGCAGTTCGTTAATCTCGATATACAGCTTCTGCGGGCCGTCAATTTTAAAGGATAATTCATTGCCCTTTACGTTTGCCTTTATACCCTTACTTTTTGGTCGGATAATATAATCGGTAATATCGCTATTAGCAATAACCTTTATTGCTTGAGGGCCCTCACATGCAAAGCTGGTTATGCTCATATCTTCTATACCTCCCGCACCTGATTTATCGGTAAAAATTAAGGAATCGTTCACTTCTACTTTAAAATCAGGGCTTTCCGTTAGTCCGGGAGCAGTAGGATAGATGACTATTTTACCAGGAGATTCAAGTGTGTTCATATGCATGGATTTTTTTTCACTTGCAGATGTACAGCTTAATAGCTGCAGTAGAATTGCAAGGTAGAATAGCGTTACAGGATGGAACTGACTTGTTTTAGGCATGATGTATTGGTTTTGTGTGATTCGTTTAGTGTTTCATTTATATTGCGTACTGAATAAAATTCATAGGTGATGTCCCAGCAAATTTCTTCGCCTGGTTCAACATAGATATCAATATATGGCTCAGGACACATCACTCTGGGAACGGACCAATACATCAGTTTTGTAATTGGTTTATCGGAAGTAATTCTTAAGCCAGCATTTATTTTTTTGTTTTCAATTGCGAAATTATATTCTGAGCTGTCAGAATCCAGAAGATTGTCAATCTTAATCATGATTTCTTCCGAGGATTTCTCGAGAAACTTCAATCGGGATTGATTTATTTCAACAATACCATCATATCCTGCCAGTTCTTTTTTTGAGTTTCGTGGAAGAATAATTTCAAAATCTGGTCCAACATGTTGCTGGTCCATCACCAGGAAATTATGGTTATAAACCTGTGTGGCAATTACCGATTTACCCTGATTTTTTAGGGAATGCTCCAACACCAATACAGGACTATTTTCTTGGAGTCGAAGCGTTTTCGAATAGGTGTAGGAGTAGTTTCTGTGAGTAAGGGTGTGAGTAAAGGTTGCCTGGGTTGAGTCAACCATAGTTTGCCACTTGCCCGTATCAGCAATCGGGTAGCGTTTTTGAAAATCATAGTCCGCAGAGTCGAGTCGGGTGAGCATCCCTACACCAATTTTCAAAAAGGCATTGCCTGGTAAGGTTTCACTGTAATTTACTGGCAGAAACTCTTCAGCAGGCCCCATCACATCATCATGAAAGGTGCCGCTATATTTAGTTTTCCACGGACCAAAAAAGGTGTGGCCATTCCATTCAAGATTGGAGATGATACCTGACCAATCGAACCTGCTTCCCCGATAAAATCCATGGTTGACATCTGGTTTATAGATGGTAGCATGGATTATACCATTCGATAGCTCAGCAGAAGGAGCTGGAATACTATTGTTGCAACTGAAGGCTGAAAGCAAGCAAGCAAACAAAAGAAAGGTAAAATACAAAAATTTGATTCTTGACTTCTTCAGCCTAAACAAATCTAGCATGGTGCTCATTCTTCTTGTCTAATTAATTACGTAAGCCCAATTTACAGATAAAAATTCAAATACAGCCTTTTTGTATGCAATCATGTCCCGTCTATGGAGATATGATGATTGGTTCTGGTTTCATATAAATAATCTTAACGGGGGCAAAGTAAAAAATTCAATTTAGCATAAGCTAGCATCGGGATAGATGTAAACAGGAACTTATTTTTGATGCGCGAATGTATCTGACAACTTTTCATTAAATTGCGTCTCGTACTGCCAACAATTCTTATTTTAGTCTGTTTTCATGAGCATATCTAAATTGGTATATATTTTGTCAGGTTCTTGCACGAACGAATACAAATAACTAAAAATATAAATATGAGTTTATTTAAACCACTCGAAACTTCTGATGAAGAAAACAAAAGTGTTTCACAGGAAGGTGATGTTGAAAAAGTAAAATGTTTAATTGTAGGGTCAGGTCCAGCAGGATACACTGCCGGAATCTATGCCGCACGTGCTAATTTAAGTCCGGTATTGTACGAAGGTCTTCAACCGGGAGGTCAACTTACTACCACCAACGATGTAGAAAATTTTCCAGGCTATCCTGAGGGTGTTACAGGCCCCATTATGATGGAAGATCTGAAAAAACAAGCACAGCGTTATGGTACCGATACCCGATGGGGTATTGTCACGGACGTGGATCTATCAGGCAGCGTGCATAAAGTTACTGTAGACGATAAAAAAACAATTGAGGCCGATACCGTAATTATTGCAACCGGTGCAACAGCCAAGTATTTAGGTCTTGAGTCCGAGCAGAAATATATGGGATCGGGCGTATCTGCCTGTGCTACTTGTGATGGCTTTTTCTATAAAGATAAAGTGGTTGCCGTGGTTGGTGGTGGCGACACTGCTGCTGAGGAAGCAACCTATTTGGCTGGGTTGTGTAAGAAGGTTTACTTGATTGTGCGCCGAGATGTACTGCGAGCCTCAAAGGTGATGCAAAAACGCGTAATGGAAAATCAGAAAATTGAAATTCTCTGGAAACATCAAACTGAAAGTCTCTTTGGAGACGGTGTGGTGGAAGGTGCCCACCTTGTAAAAAATAAAGGAGAAGCAAATGAGGAAAAAGTGGATATAAAAATCGACGGATTCTTTTTAGCGATTGGCCATACACCCAATTCGGCTCCTTTCTCGAAATTTGTTGATACGGATGAAACCGGATACATAAAAACCATACCAGGAACATCAAAAACTAACGTTCACGGAGTTTTTGCCTGTGGTGATGTTCAGGACCACGTATATCGCCAGGCTGTTACAGCTGCAGGGACAGGCTGTATGGCAGCCATTGATGCTGAAAGATACTTGTCTGAGCAAGAATAATAAATTCTTATTTTAATAATTTATCAGGCGCAAAGCAATACAGGTTAATTGCTTTGCGCCTTTTTTCTATTCTTTCAGCATCATAAGTTGATCCAATGCATTTCGAATTTCCTCAAGGGTATTTTTCAGATCACTGAATTCACTTTCAACAATTTCAAGAGACTGCCTTTGAGCATCGTTTACACCCTCCGATGAGCGCAGGAATGAGCGGGTTAGAAAACTCATTCGTTGATTAAGAGGTACCTGAGAAGGTGGAATTTCTTCACGACTGGCTTTTGCTGCATGGCCAGTTATTTGTAGGTGCGCATCAGCAATTTTTCGTTCCAGCAATACCAGTTCGGTATTCATTTCAGGGGTGAATGCCTGCTTAGCAAGGTTTTGTTGCTTTAATAACTGCACCTGCCTGGCATAGTCCTCTAAATCCTGATGTGCCTTTCTGATTTCAAATGATAAATCTGCTACCTCATTCTGAAATGCCAGAGTAGCCTCACGGTTGACATCATTAAAACCATTATTTGATAATGCTTTAACATGAAAAGTCACTTTATCGGCTATATTATTCAGCATTCCTTTTTCACTTGCATATAACTCAACTGAATACTCACCCGGCATAACAAAAACGCCCTGTGGATATTCCTCCTCCTTAAAGGGATCAAAGTCTACTATTTCTGAGGCCACAGGGAACATATGTGCATACCTTAAATCCCAGTAAACACGGTTTATTCCTTTCTTGGGTTTTGCAGTGAGTTTTCGGATGGTCCTGTCTTTTGAATCCTTAATCACAAGCAGCAGGTAAGGTTCTTCTTCCAATTTCTCCTGTCTGTTGTCCTCCCAGGAATTTACATCAATTTTAGCTCCTTCTTTAAATAATTCTGCTTCTTTCTCCTGTCTTTTTTCTTTTTCTGTTTTTAGATTTTCTTTCAGGTAATAAGTAATCTCTGCTCCAAACGGAAGATTTTCAACCATGTAATAGTTGTCACCAAAAGACGACTTGCGGCGATATTCCGGTACATATAGTTTTGCATCTTTAATCGGGAAGATATGTGCATC
>DNTK01000124.1 GCA_003508755.1 Bacteroidales bacterium
CCATAATTCGACCAGAAGAAGGAAAATTGTATCTTTAGAAAAATTTCAAAATATGAATAAAAAGGCTTTCATAACAGGTGCTACTTCTGGCATTGGCAGGGCTTCTGCTCAAATCTTCGCTGATAATAAAATTGATTTAATCATCTGCGGTAGAAGAAGTGAGCGATTGGCACTGCTAGAAAAGGAACTGAATAAAAAAGTGAATATAAAAAGCCTGTGTTTCGATGTTTCGGACCGTAATGAAACAATGGATGCCATTAACAGCTTACCGGATAATTGGAAACCCATAGACTTTCTGATAAATAATGCCGGAAATGCCCATGGCCTGAGTCTTTCGCAAGATGCCAACTTAGATGATTGGGAAAAGATGCTGGATATCAATGTTAAGGGTGTTATGTATGTGACAAAAGCACTGCTTCCATTTATGCTTGAAAGAGGCAAAGGACACATTGTAAATATCAGTTCTATTGCCGGTAAAGAAGTGTATCTCAAAGGCAATGCCTATTGTGCTTCGAAACATGCTTTATCGGCTTTCTCGGATGGCTTGAGGCTCGATTTAAATGGCACAGGAATTAAGGTTTCCAGCATAAATCCGGGAGCTGTAAATACGGAATTCTCTGAAGTTCGTTTTAAAGGCGATAAAACCAAGGCCGAAAATGTTTATGAAGGATTCGAACCTTTAGTAGCCGAAGATATTGCAGAGTTGATTTATTTTATAGTTTCCAGGCCTGCTCATGTAACCATTAGCGATAGTACAATTTTACCTACGGCGCAGGCATCAGCCAGTTTAATTCACCGAAAAAATGGATAAACCGTTAATTCCACCCGCTAAATATCTTGTTTATGCAGCATTCCTTGTCAGTCTTTTTGTTTCATGCAGTAAGCAAGAAGAAGCCGTTTCTTCTTATTCGACCATGGAACTGGAAATTCTTCAGTTGGTAAATCAGTATCGAATAACACAAGATCTACCAACGCTTTCGATGCATGCTGTATTATTCAACCAAGCATTGAAACATACTGAATACATGATTTCCCAGGATAAATTAAGTCATGATAACAGCAATGACCGGTTTAAGCAAATCAGCACCGAATTGGGCAGCAAGGCATTTGGTGAAAATGTGGCCCGGGGTTACAGAACTGCTCATGAAGTGGTGAATGCCTGGCTCGGCAGCGAAGGTCATAAAGCAAATATTGAAGGAGGTTTTTCCAGAACTGGTATTTCGGCAATGAGAAATGAGCAGGGAGTGTATTATTACACCCAGATTTTTACGGATTAACAGATATCCATTCTTCCACAAGGGTGAATCTCTGCTACATATCATGAGATCCCGATGCACTTNNCATGAGATCCCGATTCACTTCGTGATCGGGATTAGTTCGACATTCTTCATTCAGTTCATTTTATTCCTGAATGAAGTGTCTCACTAAAAAAGAAAAGCTGCTCCTCAGCAGCTTTCCTAACCTAAAACCTAATCTATGAAAAGAACTACATAGCGTAGTTCATAACATGCTATTTATTTAACCTTGCTGGCCTTCCCCTTCACCTTCTTTCTTCTCGCCAGCTTTTAAATTATCTTCTAATTCCAGGCCGGACACGACCTCGATATTAATACCATCCGATAAACCGGTTTCGATATACCGTTTCTCAAAAACCTGTGGATTTGTCTCAATTTCAACGTATACCGAATCTTTATTTTCATCTTCGAATTGAATAAGTGATTCTGAAATAACCATAACACTATCTCTGCGATCGAGTACAATATTGGCATTGGCACTGTATCCTGCACGAATAAAATGGGCTTGCTCAAGCTTAACTTTTGCTTTTATTTCAAATTGCACTGCCCCGTTTTCTTCTACTCCTTTTGGCGCGAT
Organism: Bacteroidales bacterium; assembly: GCA_003508755.1. Classification (GTDB taxonomy): domain Bacteria; phylum Bacteroidota; class Bacteroidia; order Bacteroidales; family UBA10428; genus UBA10428. The sequence continues at coordinate 1,873 of DNTK01000124.1, forward strand.
GTATTCAAGTTCAGCATCGAAAGATGCGTCTTCAATAGCGCCTATGGTAAGTTCAAGCTTCATTCCTTCCTGAATCTTTCCTACTTCGGTTTCATCAATTTTACCCTCGAAAATCATCTCACCCATATCTGCTACTGAAGCAATGGTTGTGCCTTCGTTAAAAGTGTTCGTTTGAATTACCGATGTTCCCACCTCTACAGGCACATCCAAGACCATTCCGGTAATGGTTGAACGGATCAGTGTATTTGAAATTTCACCCGATTTCTTGGTAATACCTTCCTTTATCAGCTGAAGATTATTTTCTGCTGCCTCAACCTCCTCAAGGGCAGTATTGTATTCAATCCTGTAGGTTTGAAATTCAGCCTCGGCAATCACGCCTTGCTCAAATACTCTTTTTTGGCGGTCATAAACCAGTTTGGCATCCTCCAGCTGGAGTTTTGCTTTGTTCAACCTCGACTCTGCAGAGTTCAGGGCAACCATATCAGGAATAATACGGACTTTTGCCAATAAATCGCCTTTCGTTACCAACTCACCGGGCTCTATGTATAATTCCTGAATAATACCTGAAACCTGCGGTTTAATAGTAATTTCTTTTCGGGGAGTAACAGTTCCTGTTGCTACTGTTTTCTGAACAATGTTATCTATGGTAGGATTTTTAGTTTCATATAGTACATCCTTCTCTTTTGACTTATTGTACAAATAAACAAATCCGAAAATTACAATTCCTACAAAAAGGACTGCTACAATTGTGCGGATAATCTTTTTCATGGTTTTATGCTGATTAAATGATGTTATTGTTCACTTCTTATGGCCTCAATAGGCTTAATTGATACTACTCTTCTTGACGGAATTACTCCTGCAAGCATTCCGGAAATTATAATTATGATTAAGGCTGAAACAGCCAGTTTAAAATCTACCTCAGGATTCCGAAACATTTCACTGTCGGGAGGAATAACTGAGTTAACCAACTCAATTATAAATACACCAAACATCAGTCCTACCAGTCCGGCAATTAGGGTCAGAAAAACTGATTCTGATAAAACACTCATAACAATTTTCTTCGGAGTTGCGCCAATGGCTCGTTTTATTCCAAATTCAACTGTTCGCTCACGCAGAATGATGAGCATGATGTTACTCACTCCAATAATACCTGCCAGGAGTGTGCCAATTCCTACAATCCAGATAAGTCCCCTTATTCCAAGGAATAATCCATTCATTTTTTTAAATTCTTCCCCGACATTATTATAACCAAAAGCGGCTTTATCTTCCGGATGCAGGTTGTGTCTTTTTGCCAGTATGGCCATGACCTTTCCTTCAACCTGTTTTACTTCGTATTCTGGTTTAACAACTATAGAAAAGTGATCCACCTTATTTGGATAATTATACACTTGCTGTGCGGTACTGAACGGAATCCAGATTTCAGAATTCTGATTTTCACCCCATCCACCGCTGTGTTTCGATTTATAAACACCAATAACCTGGAAGTAAATTCCGTTTATTCGTACATATTTATTAACTGGATCCTCTCCTTTGTCAAAAAGTTCCTCATAGACTCTGTAACCCAACAAAACAGATTTTCTTCTTTCCAGTAAATCATATTCATTCAAAAATCTACCCCAGGCAATATCTACCGGGTCAATATTATTTTCCTGCGGTGTTTTTCCCAGCACATTAAACTCTCCTTTTTTTAGTCCGTGCACGACAAGTGTTGTTTGCCGGTATCCGCCTCCATTAACTGTTGGAGCAATAATCTCAATCTCTGGAATATTTTCTTCTAGGGCATATTTATCGGAATATTCAAAGTGGTACGACCTGTTTCTTGGAAAACCTTTGTAGGGCATGGTAGTATGCTGTGCCCAAATAAACATGCTGTTCTTAGCAAAATCGCCCATGTTGGAGTATACAGCATTTTCGAGACCGCTTCCGGCTCCCAGCATTATTACCAACATAAAAACTCCCCAAAAAATACCAAAAGCTGTTAAGGCAGTTCTTAATCGGTTCTGCTTGAGTGTATGAAATATTTCTTGCCATTTATCAATGTCAATCATAATTTCTTTTTTTATTCGTCGCGCAATGCAACAATGGGTTTTATTTTAGATGCCCGGCGGGCAGGAACAAATCCGGCAAGCATACCCGCAATCATAATTAATACCGCTGCACCAATTGCAATGCGGAAATCAACACCAGGATTACGGAAAAAATCAGATGCCGGCATATTACTGGCAATAAGCTCTAAGAGGGAGATACCCGCCAGCAATCCAAAATATCCGGCAATAGAAGTAATTATTAATGCTTCGAGTATGATTAAGCCGATAATAGATGCTGGTGTAGCTCCTATTGCTTTCCTAATGCCTATCTCTTTGGTTCGCTCCTTGACTACAATCAACATAATATTGCTAACACCCACCAGTCCGGCTATCAGGGTAAAAAAGCCAATTATTCCAACAAAAATGTTAATTCCCTGGAACAATGCCTGCATTTGTCTATATTCTTTCATGGCATTAAACGTTCCCAGTGCACTCTGATCATCAATATTAACTTTGTGTTTTTTTGCGAGTTGTTCTTTTATTTCAGCAACCAGGGCCTCGCTTTCCTCGACAGATGCATCGCCAATTGTAAAGGTCATGGTACCTACCTGCGTGCCGGGCCTGAAAGTCTTCTGCGCCACGGTCATTGGAATGTAAAGCCTGTCAACCTCACCATCATGGACATCGTCAAATACTCCCACCACTAGGAAGGGGATGCCGTTTATATTCACATATTTACCGATTGGATCCTCTCCCTTAAAAAGCCGTTCATCAACAATTCGTCCAATTACAGCTACCTTTCGGAATTTTTCCATGTCTGTTAAATTCAACAGACGCCCTTTGGTTAGCTGAAGATTTTCTGTGACTTGGTGGCCGGTATGGATTGCCTGAATGCCAAAATCACCATAATTGTTTTTATAACTGGTATGATATGCTCCACCCCATAGGTGTATGCGCCCCGAGAGATTTTCAATTTCTTCAAAGTGATTGGACAGAAACTCTATGTCATCATTCTTAAATGATATTTCGCGTCCGGTATTGTATCCGGCATGAGCAATGGTCGTTCTGCCGCCCCACATCCATACGCTGTTCATCGCATCGCTGAAGTTATGCATTACCCCCTTTTGCAATCCATTTCCGGATCCTAATAATATCATCAGAATAAAGATGCCCCAAAACACACTAAAACTGGTTAGAAAAGTGCGCAATTTATTTTTGCGCATCGTGCTGAGGATTTCATGCCATACACCAAAATCAAGCATAGCTAAGGTTTAATTTGGTTTTGTACTCCTTTTCAATAAGACCATCTTTCAGGTGAATAATACGCTTGGTTCGTTCAGAAATATCTTTCTCGTGAGTAACAATAATAACTGTAATCCCTGCATTATTTATTTCCTTAAATAATTCCATTACCTCATACGATGTATGTGTGTCGAGCGCACCGGTAGGTTCATCAGCCAGAATAACTTTTGGCTTGGAAATGAGCGCTCTAGCTATGGCAATTCGCTGTTTCTGACCACCTGACAATTCGTTAGGTGTGTGATGTGCCCAGTCAGCTAATCCTACTTTCTCAAGGTATTCCATGGCTATCTTATTTCGTTTTCTGCGCCCTACTTTTTGGTAATACAGAGGTAGCGCCACATTTTCCATGGCATTTTTGAAGGCAATAAGATTAAAAGATTGGAATACAAAACCAATCATCTGGTTGCGGTACCAGGCTGCTTTGGTTTCAGACATATTTTCCATGAGCGTACCATTTAAATGATACTTCCCGGTATCATAGGCATCTAATAATCCAATTACGTTTAGCAAGGTGGATTTCCCGGAACCCGATGACCCCATTATGGATACCATCTCCCCTTCTTCAATGGTGAGGTTGATTCCCTTGAGAACATGAAGGCTGTTTAAACCGGTTACGTAGGATTTGTGTAACTCCGAAATACTTATCATATCTAACTGCTTTAGGTCTGACGTTGAAACTACCAAGTAACGTGCCAGAGTTTTGTAAACTATTGAGAATCTTATCTATTACAGAATATCTAAAAAATACTTTGTGAGGCCCCCTGTTTCATTATGGAACAGAATATGTTCGAAAATGAACAGAACTGAAAAACTGCGAATAATACTGGATGAAAGAATTAAGTGTTAGAAAAGCTATTCAATCGCTGCATAATCAACAACAAGGACTGAATCAGTTAAATTGTCTGCCTTATACAATGTGTCGATGGCAGCTGGTTTCTTAGAAAACTCCAGAATAAGTATAGATATTGCAACAAGTGCAAAGATAATAATTGCTGTTTTCTTCATAACGGGTTTTGGTTTAATTATACATCAACAACTACAATTAAAGATGGATTTGATAACCACTGGTTGCTTTGAAAACAAAAAGTGTGCCGAACGCAACCATAATCAAGCGTTACGCATCATTAATTTGCTGGTAATATAAAAATTGTTGAATTGACTAAAAAAGGGAGGATTATCTTAACTTTGAGGAATAGATTTCAAGACTTGGAGAAAAAGCTTGAAAATATCATTACTGGTTGCCAGCAAAAAGATACCCGCTCACAAAAAGAATTATATGATCTTTTAGGCGGCAAAATGTACGGGGTATGTCTGCGATATGCCGGCAATACCGATGATGCAAATGATATTCTCCAGGATGGTTTCCTTAAGGTATTTGAGAAAATCCACCAATTTAAATTTGAAGGCTCTTTCGAAGGCTGGCTGCGGCGAATATTTGTTAATACTGCCCTGGAAAGGTACCGGGGACAATACAAAATTATAAATATTCAGGATAGCTGGCGCGAATTAAAAGAAGGTAGCTATGAAAATATTGTGAGCTCAATTACTGTAGATGAACTGGTCGGACTCATTCAGGAATTATCGCCGAAGTACAGGGCCGTTTTTAACCTGTATGCCATTGAAGGTTATTCTCATAAAGAAATAGCCGATTTGTTGGGTGTTTCGGAAGGAACCTCCAAATCAAATTTATCCAGAGCCAGATTAATTTTGCAGGAAAAAGTTGCACAATATTATAACACTGAACTGAAAATGCAGTTATAACGAATGAAAGGTGAACCAGAAAATATTGATCACTTGTTTGCTGAGGAACTGAAGGGATTTTCTCCTACCCCGCCAGAAGGCGCCTGGAAAAGCATCGAGCAAAGAATGGCTGCTCAGCAAACACGAAAAATACCATTGTATTACTACCGCATTGCAGCTGGTCTGGCAGCTTTAATTAGCATTGGCTCCCTGGCGTTTCTATTCTTTGCGAAAGCTCCTGAACTTCCTGCAGAAATGGTTGTTGATGCAAACAATGACACTCCATCAACTGCCATCAAAAACACCACACAGGCTCTAAATAAAAAAGAAGCTTCTTTTCAGGAGAATATCGAACAAAACAGAAGTGAATTGAGCCTATCTGGCGAGTCTGAAACAATTGGTTCAACAGCCTCCTTTAATGCCAATAACACCTTACCTGTAAAAGAAACAACCTCCATTTTATACGCTAAAGAAGATAAGAGTTCTGGTATGAAAAAAGTTGAACGGGAAAGGATCGAAATTATTTTATCCAGCAATCAGGAAGAAAAAGAACTTATTATACATGAGGATTCCGAAAAGTATTCCGAAAGTTACCTTGCTTTTCTTTCCGAGTTCGAAGATTTCGAAGACAAAAAACAATCATACAGCAAATGGGCTGTTGGTGGACAAGCCGGCCCCCAGTATTCGTACCGGAACGTGACCACCGGAACAGCCTCCCAAGAGTTTGTCGACCTCTATAATCAGTCGGAAAATGGCATCGTTGCCTATGCCGGGGGTGTAAGTTTTGCCTTTAAGCCTGCAAAAAGACTTTCAATTCAATCCGGAGTATATTATTCGAAAATTGGTCAAACCACTACTGCTCAATTTGTTCAGCCTTATTACAATGAGTTTGCCGGAATAGATGGATTTCCGAATCAAGGAAGCAATATTTCAACACCACCTGAAATCAGGGTGTCTACATCCATGGGATCGGTCGATGGAAAAGAACCGCTATTAGCAGGTTCAGAAGAACAGAACAGACTAAGAGAAGCGGAGTTTATTGAGCAATATGCCGATGTGAAGAATGTAAATCAATATTTGGAGTTCCTTGAGGTTCCGCTTATTGCCAGGTATGCCATCATCGATCGTAAATTTGATTTTCACTTGCTTGGAGGCTTTAGTACCAACTTCCTGGTAGCCAGTCCGGTTTACCTCGATAATGGAAAATACCTGAACCAAACAGAAGGGATAAATAAAGTTAATTACAGCAGTACGGTTGGTTTGGGTGTTGGGTATAATTTCTCATCCCGGTTCCTGTTTAGCATCGAACCTCAGTTTAAGTATTACTTAAACAAGGTAAACAGTGATGAGACTACCAACGTTCACCCCTATTCGTTTGGAGTTTTTACTGGAATTACCTATTCATTCTAACAACAATTTTTTCTTTTGAATGCCGCATTGAAATAGTTGGAATAAACTACTTGCAAAACATGCACTGCACCTAAAATTTGCCTATTTTTGTCGCTTAAAAAATTTTAGGGTTATGAGTAAATTGGTAAAAAGGCAAGGAGTTGTGTGGTCGATTTCAGGTATAATCGCAGTGATGGCAATATTCCTATTAACGATAAGCTCAGATTGCGACAGCAGCAATACAATTATCTCCGACACGCAAATTGCACCCTCAAACCCACCCATACCAGACACCTTTAGTTTTTGTGGTGAGCGCATTCCATTAGAATTCTTCGATGTCAGAGAATCGTTGGAACGCGAGCTGCTGGTAAATACCTATTACCACTCACAGACCATTTTACTGATAAAAAAAGCAAACCGCTTTTTTCCTGAGATTGAACCAATTCTAAAAGAACACAATATACCAGACGACTTTAAATACCTGGCTGTAGCCGAAAGTGGCCTGGCTAATGTCGTATCCCCGTCAAGAGCTGTTGGATTCTGGCAATTACTAGAAGGTACTGCAAAAGACTACGGACTAGAAGTAAATGAAGAGGTCGACGAACGATACCATCTGGAAAAAGCGACAATAGCTGCTTGTAACTATTTAAACGAATCGTATAAAAAATATAACAACTGGACCCTGGCGGCCGCCTCTTATAATGTTGGGCGGAAAGGAGTTGATCGGCAAATTTCCAGGCAAAAAGAAACCGATTATTACAACCTCCTTTTTAATGAAGAAACCGCTCGCTATGTCTACCGCATAATAGCTTTAAAATTGGTCATCACGGATCCTGAAAAGTATAATTTCATCCTTGATAAAGAAGATTTATATGAACCCATATCCTATAAAGAAATAAAGGTAGACACCCCTGTTGACAGCTGGGCCGATTTTGCACAGAAACACCATACCAACTATAAAATCCTGAAGTTGCTTAATCCGTGGTTGCGCGACAAGCAACTTACCAACAAACTAAACAAGGATTATGTTATTAGGGTACCCCGAAAAAAAGCAAGAAAAATTTAATTAATTACTGAGGCAGAAACAGAGTGGATCAAGATAACAAAATAGGGGTATTCGGTGCAAGGGTACACAATTTAAAAAACATAGATGTTGACATTCCCCGCGACAAGCTAACTGTTATTACCGGCTTAAGTGGCAGTGGAAAGTC
>DNTK01000553.1 GCA_003508755.1 Bacteroidales bacterium
CATGGTCTAGTACAGCTTTTTATCCAGATTCTTTCCCTACTCTTAATCCTCTACTTATTGTTTTGTCCTATTTTAGTGCGAAAGAGCTTTTTTTTATAGTTTACAATCGGATAAAGCTTAGTAGGAGTATGGTTTTAATACTTATTTTTCCCATCGTACTAACAGTAATATTCTATCTTAATTTCCTGAGAAATCCTTCAATTTTTGAAATACCTTCAAGCCAAAGCATATTTCTAAATCCAATCTATTTTTATATTAAGTTTTATCTTGCATATTTTATTATAGGTCACAAAATCTACAGGGAAGCACATAGATTTTCACTTAATGAGTTAATATTATTTTTTCAAAGGCTTGTATTATATGCTTGTTTCATAGCGGTTATACAACTTTTATCAACTATCATTATTCCTTCAGCGATTTTTCATGAATTGATTGGATTGAAATTGAGGTATCGTTATAGTGCATTTGGAACAGATCTAATAAGGCCAAACGCATTTTTTGCTGAACCTAAAGATCTAGCATTGCTTTTAGCAATGGGAACAATTCTTTTCGTCAGGGAAGGAAAGTTTTTAGGTGCGATTTTTAGCTTCATTATTGGGTTATTGACTTTGAGTAACACTTATGCGGCAATAATCTTATTATCAATTATATATTCATTAATTAGTAGAATTTTTTCTAGTTTGTATAGTCGGGTTTTAATCACATTTATCAGTTTTTTTCTCTTTTTTTTATTGATAGAAGTAACAATGAAATATTTAGATGAGTTTGCTTCTCATAAAAGTGACTCGATTGTTTATAGAGTGATTTTGAAAAGAATGGTGGATAGATATGATGAGAAAAACCCGTTATCTGGTAAAATGTTTTATGGTTTTCCATTACAAGCAGATTTAGAAGGACCAATTCAGAATTATTTTGAAGATAATCCTATGCTTTTTTTGACTGGTTTTGGGCCGGGTAATTCCAATTTTGTTCCTAATAGTTACTTTTATGGAAGCTGGGCTTATGAAAAAAGACTTCGCGGTTCAAGAAGATGGCATTTAAATATGGGCTGGTTCTATTGGACCTATCAATTTGGTCTCCTGGGTATGTTTTATTTGTTGTATTTTTGCTTGCGAAAAAAGTTTATCGATCCTAATCATAATGATATTCTGTCTTTTATTATCATTGCCGGTTTAGTTGCCCGTCCAGAACATTTATTGATGATTATAATTAGTTATGCACTTCATTTGAATCACAATATAAAGACAAAAAAGCTTAATTTATGCAGCCCATAGTTTCAGTAATTACAATTTCATTAAATTCAGAAAATACAATTGAAAATACAATAAAAAGTGTTCTAAATCAGACCTATAAAAACATAGAATACATTGTTATTGACGGTGGGTCAGTTGATAATACAATTAGGGTTATTAATAAATATAGTCATGCGATTGCCAAAATAATTTCAGAGAAAGATAAAGGAATTTATGATGCATTTAATAAAGGGCTAAATATCAGTGCTGGAGAGTATATACAATTTGTGAATTCAGACGATATATTGGACCGAGAGAAAATTGCTAATTGTGTACATTATATGCAAAGAAATCCTCATACAGATATAATTAATGGTGATTTAAATATGATAAATAGTAGTGGTGAAACTTACGAAATAATAAAAGGAAAGAAACCGGATTTCTGGACAAAACTAGAAATGACCGGCATGAATCATCCTACTTATTTTGTCAGGACCTCCGTCTACAATGATCATAAATTTAATATGTTCCGAATAGGGATGGATTTTGATTGGACACTAAGAGTTATAGCTTCTGGTCATAAATTCGGCTATCTAGCTTCAAACCGAGTTTTTATGAAGTATGGAGGAAAAAGTGCAAATGATGTTTTTGAAACTATGAAAGAAGAATATATCATATCTATAATAAATGGAATGAGCAGGCCAATTGCGCTCGCATTTTATTATTTTCAAATAATTAAAAAAATTGTTTTCAATCAAATGAGCAGATTTATTCCTATTAGGTGGTTGTACATTTTTAAACGCAATAAAAAGCACATCAATTTATAAAGTAGCATAATGGATAAATTATTGATAAATGGTATAGGTTGTACAACGGGTGGGGCTAAAATCGTATTAGAGGAGCTACTTAAATCCTATGATTATGATAGAAAGATTATTGTAGTGATTCCTATTTATAAAAATGAATCTCCCATAAAAATTTCTAATACAAACATAAAAGTTATTAAGGTTAATCATTTTTTATTTGGTAATTATGGAAGAATTGTATTAGAATTTATTATTAATTTTTATGCTCTAAGCAACGTAAATCGAATTAAGATCATAAACATGTCAAACTATGGTCTTTGTCTTTTTGGCAAACATTTATTGTATATTCATAGTCCACACATACTAGATAGCACAATAAAGTCAAGTTTTTTTTATAATCCCCAACTTATGGTAAAAAGAGAAATGCTCAAGTCTTATATCAAGAATGCTGAAGCCATCTGCTTTCAAACGGATCATATGAAGGATTGCTTCCAAACTTACCTAAAAGGCAAAAATGTCAAAGCAAAAATCCTGGTTATTAGGCCAAAACCTAATATTTCTATTAAAATTGAAAGTTCAAGATTTCCATCAGCATTTGAAAATGAGCTTTTTTACCCTTCTTCAGGATTCTCTCATAAAAGAGAGGACCTTGCCATTCAAAGTATTTCAATAACACCAAGTGAATTAAATATTGGTTTAAGTATTACAGCAACTACTATTGATGGCAGATATAATAATACTAGATTTCTTGGTAAATTGTCACATAATCAAGTTTTAGCATTTCTAAAAGATAATACTAAGGCACTTTTATTTACTTCAGAGCGGGAAACACTTGGCCTTCCCTTATTAGAAGCATTATATTTTGGAATTCCAGCTATATTGCCGAACCTACCCTATGCTAGGGAGATTTATGGAAAAGCTGCCATTTACTTTGATGAACCAACACCGGAATCTGTTTCAAAAGCAATAGTAACTCTTTTTCATGATTATAACTACTATAAAACTGTTGCACAACTTAAAATGAGAAAAGAATGGAATCATAGACTGACGTGGTCTGATCATTGGAATTATTTTTATTCATTTTAAATATATGTTTCATTAGGCTAAATTTAATATCTCTTTCATCTGGAAGAGACTATGTATTAGAATAGATCTTTTAATAGATTTGTAATCTTAAAAACAAAACATAATCAATATTGAAAATACTAATTAATAGTCTATATTTTTATCCTGATCATAGTGGAATTGCAATCTATTCCTCTGATTTTGCATTTTATGCTAAAGAACAAGGTCATGAAGTTAATGTAATTACAGGTTTCTCATTTTATCCTAATTGGAAAAAAAAAGTTGAAGATAGAAGAAGATTTTTTTCTAAAGAAAAAATTAATGGAGTAAATATATATAGAGGTTATACTTATGTGCCTATTAGACCAAATACAGTAAATAGGCTGTTACAAGAATTAGGTGTTTTTATTTTTTCTACAATTAACTATTTAAGAGTTGGTAAGCCAGATTGCATTGTTGTATTTACTACACCAGTTTCATTTGGCTTATTAGGAACATTTTTTAAGAAGATCTATAAAACAACTTTGCTAATAAATGTGCAAGATTTTCAAGTTGAAGCTGCAGCTTCACTTAATATGGTTAAAAGCACACTTTTTGTAAAATTGCTGAAAAAAGTAGAATATCTTACATACAAAAATTGTGATTATGTATCATCAATATCAGAAAGCATGTGTCAAATCTTAGAAGAAAAAGTATTTCAAAAAGAAAAGGTGTTTTTATGGCCTAATTGGATTAGTATTTCTGAATATCCAAAAGGTATTGAGAAGGGGGTATTCAGATTGGAAAACAATATTAATCAGGAAAGGATTATTGTGGCATATGCTGGAAATATTGGCTTGAAACAAGGCCTTGAAATCCTTGTTGATGTCGCTGAAATGTTCAAAACTAATGCGAAAATTGAATTTTTAATAATTGGTGATGGAGCTGGTCTTCAAAAATTAAAAAATTACGCTACAAAAAAACAACTAGATAAATTGAGGTTTTTGCCCTTTTTGGATGAAGTTAGCTACAAGCACTTTTTGGAAGATGTAGACGTAGTCTTTATCTCTCAACAGAAAACTGAAAAAGACATTTATTTTCCATCAAAATTGCTTGGATTGATGGCAGTTGGTAAAACCATTCTGGTGACTGCGGATCCGGAATCGGAGCTATTTAAAATTCTTAACAATAATGGACTTGCCCTTGCTTCAAATTATGGAGATGTTGATAAAATATGCCAACATTTGGAAAGTGTTATAAAAAATCCTTCCATTAAATCTAAGTTGAGTGAAAAGACAAGAGAATTTGTAAGAAAATATGATAGGGAAATTGTACTAAGTCAAGTATTAAATAAAATTGATAATAGATGAAGAAGTTATTAGTTACAGGATCAGCAGGTTTAATAGGAAGCGAAGTGGTTTCCTTTTTTTGTGAGTTGGGATGGGAAGTGGTAGGTATTGATTCAAATATGCGTGCTGACTTTTTTGGTCCGGCAGGAGATACTACTTGGAATGGCAAAAGGCTTGAACAAAAATATACAAATTATAAACAGTCCAATTTGGATATTAGGGAAAGAATCCAATTGATTGATTTTATTAAGTCCATAAAACCAAACTACATTGTACATACCGCTGCCCAACCCAGTCATGATCTTGCAGCAAGCCGGCCATTTGATGATTTTGATGTAAATGCCGTTGGAACACTAAATATGCTTGAGGCGACAAGATTATTTAATCCAGAAACTCCGTTTGTTCATTTATCCACTAATAAAGTTTATGGAGACGCTCCTAATGTTTTGGAGATGAAAGAACTCGAAACAAGATGGGACTATAAGGAAGATTTGTATTTTAATGGTATTAAGGAAGATTTTACAATTGATCAATCAAAGCACTCAGTTTTTGGCGCATCAAAGGTTGCTGCTGACATAATGGTTCAAGAATATGGGAGATATTTTGGAATGCCTACGTGCTGTTTACGAGGAGGGTGTTTAACAGGACCAAATCATAGTGGTGTTGAATTACATGGGTTTTTAAGTTACTTAATTAGGTGTAATTTAGAAAAAAAGAAATATACCATATTTGGATATAAGGGCAAACAGGTTCGAGACAATATTCACTCTTACGATGTTGCTTCTTTTATATATGAGTTTCTAAAGGCTCCGAGAATCGCTGAAGTTTATAATTTGGGTGGGGGTAGAGATAACTCGACTTCTATTCTAGAGGCGTTTAAGCGGATTGAAGGCATTTCTGGGATAGCAATGATTTATGAATATAATGATCAAAATAGGCAAGGAGATCATATATGTTATATCTCTAATCTGTCAAAGATCAAGGCTCATTATCCAAATTGGAAAACAACCAAAGATTTACAGGTAACCTTTGAGGAAATATATCAAAATTGGTTAACACGGGAAAAATAATTTTGCAAATGCAATCAACAACAAGATATTCCAAGTACCTTAAAGAAATCAACCTCGCTGGCGATATCTTGCTATTAAATATAGCCTTTCTGGCTACTTATTATTTTACTTTCAGTCAAATTGAAAACCTAATCATCAGTAGATACTTTGAACTTTTACTTTTTTTAAATATTTCATGGATATTATCAGCTTATTTACTTCGGGTTCATGATCCTAAGAGAACCCTTTCATTTGAGAAAATTGTCAAGCGCTTATTAAATGCTTTGGGATTGTACCTACTTTTCATATTTGCATTTATTGGACTGAAGGAAAATGCTTTTATTAAGATTTTTGTTTTCCAATCCTACTGTTTCACCTCCATAGGAATAGTTATATTTCATCTTGGATTAGTTATTTTTTTAAAGTACGCCAGACGTGTTGGGTATAATTATCGAAGGGTTTTAATTGCTGGTTATGGAGATATATCGGCAGAATTAAGGAAATTCTTCACATACCATCCGGAACATGGATATAAGTTCTTTGGATATTTTGCTGACAATAAGTCATCATCAAATGTTCGAGGTAAGGTTGATGATATTCTTGAATTTTCGCTCAAAAATAATATTGATGAAATCTATTGTGTATTGCCCTATATGGATTATAAGAAAATCCAAAAACTGATTGATTTTGCTGAGGATAATTTTATTAAAGTGAGAATCATCCCTGACTTTAGAGGCTTCCCCTATAAAGCTGTAGATATATCTCTTTATGATTTTATTCCTGTTCTCAATGTTAAGGAGCAACCTTTGGAAGATGGCTTTAATATTTTCCTCAAACGTTTTTTCGATATATTATTTACTTTGATTATTTCAGCATTGGTTTTGTGGTGGCTTACTCCTCTCCTGGCTTTGATCATTAAAATTGATTCAAAAGGCCCAGTGTATTATAAACAAATTAGGGCTGGTAAAGATAACCAACCATTTAAGTGCTACAAATTCAGGACTATGTATGTCCACAAAGAGCCAGAACATAAACAAGCCTCGAAAGGAGATCCAAGAATTACCAAAGTTGGTAAACTCCTTAGAAAGACAAGCCTGGATGAATTACCTCAATTTTACAATGTGCTGAAAGGGGAAATGTCAGTAATTGGACCAAGACCACACCCATTAAAACTGAATGAACATTTTCAGCCGCAGATCAGTAAATTCATGTTGCGACATACGGTTAAACCAGGCATCACGGGTCTTGCTCAGGCAAAAGGCTATCGTGGCGAAACTGAAACAGTCCTGAAAATGAAAAGCAGAGTAAAGTTGGATCGTTTTTACGCTGAAAATTGGTCGCTTGTTTTTGATTTAAAAATTCTTGTCCTGACAGCCATTCACATCTTTAAAGGCGACGAGAACGCCTATTGATTTAGTGAATTAATTCCTAAAACTTACTCCATGCCATGCAGTTTATAATAATTTACCTACCTTTGCAGTTCTAAAATTACAGTTGATACATGAGGGTTGTAACCGCGATTATTCTTCTAATTTTAGGCAGCCTCCCATCCATAGCTCAGAATGATTCCATAGCGTATCATACTGATTTATATTTTCTTACTGCAAATCAATCTTTCCAACCGCATTGGCAGGTGTCCAATAAATACGGCATCTTCGATCGAAACAGGCAAACTGAATTGGTGGGTCTGTTCGGATTGGCATATCAATACAAAATTGGAGACAGATTTAAAATTGAAACACAAGGGGAATTCAATGTGAAATCTGATATTTCCACCAGCTATTTTCAACAACTCTACCTCAATGTACACTATGGTTCCCTTCAACTAAAAATAGGGAAAGAAGCTTATACCATTGCTCAGTATAGCGATGCATTGAGTTCCGGTTCTTTATTCGTCAGCAACAATGCCAGGCCTATTCCAAAAATCGGTATTGGTTTTTATGATTTTACTCCAGTGCCCTGGATTGGCAGGTATGTTGAGTTTAAAGGAGCTATGAATTTTGCCAAACTGGATGATGATCGAAGTATGTATAATGGCACCGATAATCCCTGGTATCACGAGAAATTTTTCTATGTCAGGAGTAGTTCTTTACCCGTAAACCTATATGCCGGCTTGAATCATAGCGCACTATTTGGAGGAACCAGAACTTCAGGAAATGAAATTGAAGTTGATTTTCTAGCCACATTTTTTGGAATGGGCTCAGCTAAAGTTGGCGGTGGCGAAGAACTAAATGTAGCCGGCGCACACTTTGGACTATACGATGTTGGTCTTGATTGGATTATTCAGAAAACTT
>DNTK01000218.1 GCA_003508755.1 Bacteroidales bacterium
CCGGCGAGCCTCGTTATCAACCTACCATAGCGAAATATACCGATAAGTATTTACTGCTTATTTCAAGCTCAAAAGTATTTAGTTTTGCCGGGCAACGTGTAGGAATGCTGGTTGTTTCTGATAAACTATATCACAGAGAATTTGAGAATCTCCTAACCATTGGTGATAATCCTAAACTTGGTCCGTCGATGGTGATGGATGGTGTTTATGTAATTTCTGCAGGAACCAGTCACTCAGGACAATACGGTCTGGCTGGGATGCTTAAGGCCGTTAACGATGGTAAATATAATTTCCTTGAACCATTAAAAGAATATGCTTTCAGGGCTCATGAAATGAAAAAAATATTTATAAAAAACGGATTCCAGATATTATATGACAGGGATGGCGATGTAGAGCTAGCCGATGGTTTTTACTTTACAATTACTTACCCTGGAATGGATGAAGAAGAATTAATTTCGAGGCTGATGCGATGTGGCCTGGGAACAATTTCTTTAAAAATAACTGGCAGTAAGAGTAAACCGGGAGTAAGAATTAGTGTTTCAATGATTGACCAAGAGTTATTTACAGCATTAAGCGACCGTTTAACTGTCTTTGCTGGCTTATAACTTGTGTTCAAAAGTCATTGTTTTATTGAGTATATTTGATAATATTGAATTTTATATTTCAAACCAGACTATAGATTAATTAGTGTAAGTCTTTCACTTACATACCTTAACCTTCTTAAATAACAATCAGGAATGGGAAAAATGAAAGGTGCAGTAGTTGTAGATGTAGAACGGTGTAAAGGTTGTGAGCTTTGCATTGTAACATGTCCACAGCAGGTACTCGCAAACAAAGAAGCTCAGGTAAACAGCAAGGGATATCATTATGTATATATGGAACGGCCCGAAGATTGTACTGGTTGTACCAATTGTGCTGTTGTATGTCCCGACGGTGTGCTAACCATTTACCGGGTAAAAGAAGAAGTTTAATACGATAAAAACACTTCCCTATGGGAGAATTAAAACTAATGAAAGGCAACGAAGCAGTTGCCGAAGCTGCAATAAGAGCAGGAGCCGATGCTTATTTTGGCTACCCCATTACACCACAATCGGAAGTAATGGAATACCTTGCCTTACAGCAACCACATAAAAGAACTGGGATGGTATTGTTACAGGCCGAGAGTGAAATAGCCGCCATTAATATGGTTTACGGTGCAGCCAGCACCGGTAAAAGAGCTATGACCTCATCATCGAGCCCTGGTATCAGCCTGAAGCAGGAGGGTATTTCTTACCTTGCCGGAGCAGAACTGCCGTGTTTAATCCTGAATGTGGTGCGTGGTGGACCAGGACTTGGAACCATACAACCATCGCAGGCCGACTATTTTCAGTCCACTAAAGGCGGAGGGCATGGCGATTACCACTTAATTGTGCTGGCTCCTTCATCGGTTCAGGAAATGGCCGACTTTGCAAAATTAGGTTTCGAACTTGCCGAGAAATACCGGAATCCTGCCATGATTTTATCAGATGGTGTAATTGGCCAGATGATGGAGAAGGTGGAGCTATTTGAGCAGCAACCGCGAAAATCAGAATTCAATGAAGATTGGATGCTCACCGGAAAAACTGCCGATAGAAAAAAACGTGTTGTTACTTCGCTGGATCTGGAACCTACAAAAATGGAAAAACATAACCTGGCACTGATTGAGAAATACAGGGCCATGGAAGAAAACGAGGTGCGCTACGAAGAGATAGCATGTGAAGATGCCGAGTACATTATGGTAGCCTATGGCTCATCTGCACGTATTTGCCAAAAAACAGTTCAGATGGCCCGCGAAGATGGCATCAAAGTCGGATTGTTGCGCCCCATTACACTATTTCCATTTCCTAAAAAACGCATTGCTGAACTTGCCAACAGAGTAAAAGGATTCCTTTCTGTGGAAATGAGCAGTGGTCAGATGGTTGAAGATGTTAAACTAGCCGTAAACGGAAAAACAAAAGTTGAACATTATGGCCGCATGGGAGGAATGATACATTCTCCTGAGCAAGTTCTTTGCGGCTTAAATGAATTTTTAGTGGATTAAAACTATGGATATACAAGAAATAATACAACCCGAAAACCTGGTATACGAACGTACTCAGTGTCTTACAGATGCTACACTTAGCTATTGTCCAGGTTGTGGACACGGTGTAATTCATCGGCTCACCATGGAAGTTATTGAAGAAATGGGTATCCAACAAGATACTCTCGGAGTTGCTTCAGTAGGTTGCTCGGTACTTGCTTACGATTTCATGAATATTGACATGACCCAGGCCCCGCATGGCAGGGCTACGGCTGTAGCAACCGGTATAAAGCGGTGCTGGCCAAATAAGTTTGTTTTTACTTACCAGGGCGATGGTGATCTGGCTGCTATTGGAACAGCAGAAACCATCCACACCTGCAACAGGGGTGAAAATCTGCTCATTATTTTTGTGAACAATGGTATATACGGAATGACAGGCGGCCAAATGGCCCCTACTACCCTGCCGGGAATGAAATCATCCACTTCACCCTATGGTCGCGATGTTGAACTTATGGGAAATCCAATAAACATTACCGACATGGTTTCGCGCCTTCCAGGCACCTACTTTGCCACACGCCAATCGGTTCATAAACCCGGCAATGTGCGTAAAACTAAAAAGGCCTTGCGCATGGCATTCGAGAATCAAAAGCTTAACAAAGGAACTTCTATTGTAGAAATTGTTTCAAATTGCAATTCAGGCTGGAAAATGACGCCAGCCGAGTCGAACAAATGGATGGAAGAACATATGTTTCCGTTTTACCCACTTGGCGACATGAAGGTAAATGGTGAAATGGTTGAGAAAAAATAAATTGACCGAAGCATGAAGTCTGAAGCATGAATTCTTCCAGCTTTGTACTTCCAGCTTCGTAAAAAACACTAAAATTGTTTAAACATGAACGAAGAAATAATTATAGCTGGTTTTGGTGGACAAGGAGTTTTATCGATGGGTAAAATTCTCGCTTACTCAGGCATTATGCAAGATTTAGAAGTGAGCTGGATGCCTTCCTATGGCCCTGAAATGCGCGG
>DNTK01000472.1 GCA_003508755.1 Bacteroidales bacterium
TTTTGGAAACGTACTAAATTCCAACGGCTCTGTAATTCCAAGGTTTTTGAAACAAATTAAAGAAGGTGGACCTGTAACAGTAACACACCCTGATATCACCCGTTTTTTTATGACCATTCCGGAAGCCTGTCAGTTGGTTCTTGAAGCCAGTGTAATGGGTAATGGAGGTGAAATATTCCTTTTTGACATGGGTAAATCGGTTAGAATACTTGATTTGGCAAAGAACTTAATCAAATCTACAGGCTACGCAGTAGGTCGCGATATCGAAATTAAATTTACCGGACTGCGCCCGGGTGAGAAATTATTCGAAGAATTATTGATGGATGTAGAAAATAATAAGCCAACCCACCACCCTAAGATAAAAATTGCTGAAGTGTGCAATAACAATCATGAAGCCATTAAAAACCACCTCGATAAATTCAACTTCCCGGTTGAGTCGCAAAATGTAACCGAACTTGTAAAGTTGATGAAAGAGATGGTTCCTACCTACAAATCCAAGAACAGTGTCTTTGAGAAACTGGATAAGGTGGTTGTATAAGTAGTGCTAAAGTCCTCAGTCCATGAAGTGCTGAAGTTAAGTTTTGGATTGACATTACATGCACTCTCCAATTATATCAATTGAAAGAATTTAAATGAGTAAATACTAATCAGTTCTACCTTTTATACTCAATAAAAATTACTACTTTTGCGCTCGCATAATCTAACTATCAATTATTATGGCAGATAACAAAAACGACGTTAAGGAAATTGACTTATTGGAATTATTTCAACTAATAGGAAAAGGAATAAAAAATGGATTTTTAGCCATTATTCGGGCGATACTTTTTCTGATAGTTTTTGGCATTAAGAAATGGTATTGGATGGTAGCATTTGTAATACTGGGAGCAGCATTGGGCTTACTGCGGTATTCACAAACCCAGCGCTATTATTCATCGAATTTAATTGCGCAACCCAATGGTATATCAGCCATTGAAATGGTAGAGTATATCAATGACTTAACCAAATTCACAAAAAACAAAAATGCTATTGCACTAGCTAATTCGCTTGAGCTTACGGATAGTACTGCCAGCAAAATAAAGAGCATCGAAGCCTTCTATTACATTGATATTAATAGAGATGGAAAAGGCGATTACGTTGATTTGGATAATTCATATAATCCTAAAGATACCAATCAGGTTGTTGCAAACAACAGGATTTACCTTTTGGTAGAGGTATTTGACAACCATGCTTTTTCTGATGTAAAGAATGGTTTGTTAAAATACATCAACAAGAACCCTTACCTGGTTCAAATGAATTCAATTCGAAAACAGCAATTGAGTGAACTTATCGAGAGTACAGAAAGGGAAATTTCTAAGCTGGACAGCCTTCAAAATGTGGATTATTTTACAAATAATAATCGCCTGAATGCATCCAATGATAGTCGGTTGATGTTCCTCTCTGAAAAAGACAAACAACTTTATTACAGGGATAAAATGACATTAATGAGGCAAAAACAGTCTTATAACAGAGAACTGGAAACTGCTACTGAACCGATAACTGTAATAAAGGATTTTACTCAATTATCTATGGAGGAGAATCCTAAGGGAGACTATATTGTGAAGTATGGATTTTGGTTCGTTCTTATTGGATATCTAATTTTATTAGTTTTATCGCAAAGGTCCTATATCACTGAATTATTGAGCACAAATAATGAAAAATAATACTAAAGTTACTATTCTTGGATTAGGATATATTGGTTTACCCACCGCCGCGCTAATAGCAAAAAATCAAACTTATGTGTTAGGTGTTGATATAAACCCAGAGGTAGTTGATACAGTTAATAAAGGTGAAATTCACATTATCGAACCCGACCTAGATGAATATGTTAAGAGTGCTGTTAGAAACGGCTTCTTAAGGGCATCAACCAAACCTAAAAGCAGTGATGTATATCTTGTTGTAGTCCCAACTCCTTTTAAAGGAAATTATGAACCTGATATTACTTTTGTTGAATCAGCTACTAAAGCAATAATTCCATTGCTGAAAGAAGGGGATTTATACATCATTGAGTCTACAAGTCCGGTCGGCACCACTGAAAAAATGATGGAGTTGATTTATTCTCATCGATCTGAACTAAAAGATAAAATATACCTGGCTTATTGTCCGGAACGTGTATTGCCTGGTAACGTAATGTACGAATTGGAGAATAATGACCGCGTAATTGGTGGAGTTAATGAAGAATCGACGCAAAAAGCAATTGACTTTTATAAACAGTTTGTACACTCGAATTTGCATGCAACTAATGCCCGAACTGCCGAAATGTGCAAGCTAACCGAGAATTCGTCAAGAGATGTCCAAATAGCCTTTGCGAATGAATTATCGCTTATTTGTGATAAAGCAGGTATCAATGTTTGGGAATTAATTGAGCTGGCAAATAAGCACCCCAGAGTTAATATCCTTCAACCAGGCGCCGGAGTTGGCGGTCATTGCATAGCCGTTGATCCCTATTTTATTGTTTCAGACTATCCAGAAGAATCAAAGATTATTGCTCAGGCTCGAGCAATTAACAATTATAAATCTGAATGGTGTGCAGAAAAAATTCAAAATGCGCGCTTGGAATTTGAATTAAAACATGGCAGAAAACCCATAATTGCCTGCATGGGATTAGCTTTCAAACCTGATATTGATGATTTAAGAGAATCGCCCGCTAAATATATTGCACAACGGGTAATGCAATCGGAAAATAACGCCCAAATATTATTTGTTGAGCCTAATATTGAAGAGCACACTGTGTTTAAATTAACTAATTATGACAAGGCATACGAGAAGGCAGACATTGTAGCCTGTTTAGTAGCTCATAAAGAGTTTAAAGACTTACCAAAAAAAGAAGATAAAATCCTTCTTGATTTCTGTGGCATTTATAAATAATTTACAAGCAAACGGCCTTTTAAGCTAATGAAAAAGATATTAATTGTATTCGGTACAAGACCTGAAGCCATAAAAATGGCTCCAGTTATAAAAGCATTCAAAAAAGACACTTCCAATTTTCAAACTAAGGTATGTGTTACTGGACAACACCGGGAGATGTTGGATCAGGTACTTGACATTTTCGAAATCAAACCAGAATACGATTTAAACATCATGAAAGCTGGACAGGATTTATATGATGTTACTGCACGTGTGGTAACTGGAATGCGTGATGTGCTATCAGATTTTAAACCTGATGTTGTTTTTGTGCATGGCGATACAACCACATCAAGCATGACTGCATTAGCTGCATTTTACAAACAAATACCAGTTGCAC
>DNTK01000046.1 GCA_003508755.1 Bacteroidales bacterium
CAAGTTTTGCAAAAGAGCCAATTTCCCATCGCTCTATAGGGACATTAAAAATTAAAATAAAAAAAATTACTTCAAGCAATGCAATGTCCAAAAATTGTCTTTACATTTGCGAAGTAACTATCATAAACTGATACTTATTTCATTATGGCGAAACAATTTTATAAAGCTATCTATTTTAGCGACTACCCTTCAGAAGATTCAAAAGATAAATCCGTAACACTTGCATTTAGCGAACCTGAAGAACCGTATTTTTCGAAGGTTAAAGACTTGACGACACAAGAGTTAAAGGAGTTAATCGGCATACAAACTTATAAGCAACTTGCACTTTTTTCAGAAAAACAAGAACGCTCAATCAACCAAGTTGTTAAACGGCTTATAAAACAAAAACTTCCCGAAGTTGATAAAGTCAATGGAGTTACTCAAAAGGACGTAACCTTCGTTAAAAGCAAAGACATTCCATTTCAAAGGTGGTATCCTTATATTGAAGGATATTCTCCCGATTTTGTGAAATCGTTAATTAAAAACTACGATATTACAAACACCTTGATTTACGAGCCATTTGCAGGAACAGGCACCACACTTCTTGCTGCTGATGAATTGGACTTACCTACCATATATTCGGAAGTAAATCCTCTTCTTCAATTTCTAATACGCACAAAACTAAACGTGTTAAAAGCAAAAGAATCGCAAAGGAAAAAATTATCTAAAGACCTTAAAGCTATTCAAAAAGCTATTTTAAAGAACATCAACAAGTTTGAAGAAGATAAATCACTAAAAGAATCATACAAAACCCTTTTCTCCGATAAAAAATATTTTCCTAACGAAACTCTTGAGCAAGTATTAAAATTAAGGTCGTACATAGACATTATTAAACTTGAAGACATATTACTTGCCGACACTCTGACCGTTGCCGTAATATCTTGTTTGCTTCCTGTGTCTTACCTGAAAAAAGTTGGAGATGTTCGATTTAAAACAGCGAAGGAAATTGAGAAAGGACTCAAAACATTCAACGATATTTTACCCGAAAAAATAGGGAATATAGCGGAAGACGTTTTAAATTTTGATTATAACCTTAAAGGTAGGCCTGAATTTATTCTTTCAAATGCCAAGAATATTGGTTGTGTAAATGATTTGAAAATAGGAGCAATCATTACAAGTCCTCCTTATCTCAATGGAACAAATTATTTTAGAAATACTAAAGTCGAACTATGGTTTTTAAGGTATTTACAATATGAAAATGATTTAAGGTTTTTTAGAGACCAGGCATTGACCAGTGGAATTAATGATGTCAAAAAGGAGTATGCTCACGTTAATGGACTTGATATCGCATCAAAAAGCAGTTTGTTAAAAGCAACACTTATTGAACTAAACAAAAACGCTTACGATTCTAGAATTCCCATAATGGCACAAAGCTATTTTAAAGAAATGTACACAATCTTTAATGATGCAAAACCATTATTAGAACAAAATGCCAAGATATTAATAGATATAGGGGATTCTATATTTAGCGGTGTCCACATAAATACAGATGATATTTTAATTGAGCTAATGCAAGGATTGGGGTATGAATTTGTTGAAAGCAAGATTTTAAGAAAAAGACGTTCTCGAAATCAAGAGATACTTACCCAATCCTTATTAGTTTTTGAGTATAAGGAAAAGCAAAAGAAGTCTAAAAATAGTAAAGTTAAATTCCATTGGGAAAAAAATTGGAAAAATTTCCGAACTGAAATTCCACATCAGCAACAACCGTATTCTAGTAGAAATTGGGGGCATAATAATCATTCACTTTGCTCTTATCAAGGCAAGTTAAAACCCGCTATTGCACATCATCTTGTAAATACATTTGTTCCCGAAAACGGTTCTGTACTTGACCCATTTTCAGGAGTAGGAACTATTCCTTTTGAAGCAGCTTTAGCGGGAAAACTATCTTACGGAATAGATATTAGCTTGCCTGCATACTACATCTCATACGCAAAAGTAAACGTCCCAAATTCTTCCGAATCATTTGCTTACATTGAATCATTGGACAACTTCATCAAAAATAACAGGTGTACCAAAAAAGAGATTGACGAAGTTAAAAATTTCGGTTTTAATAAAAAACTATCTGAATACTATGAAGAAAACACATTAAAAGAGATACTGCTTGCTCGCAGATTTGTAAAAGAAAACTATCCGTCAACACCAAGTGAAATGTTAGTTGTTGCTTCTTTACTTCATATTCTTCACGGGAATAGACCTTATGCTTTAAGCAGACGTTCACATCCAATTGTACCTTATGCCCCCACAGGAGACTTCATATACAAGAGTTTGATAGAAAAGCTTTGCGAAAAAGTAAATAGAATAATCAACAAAGAATTACCATTTAATTTTAAAAACGGTAAGATATTCAATCAGGACACAACAATTGTTTGGCCACAAGAAATCAATAATTTAGATGCAATAATTACATCTCCCCCATTTTTTGACAGCACACGGTTTTATTTAGCTAATTGGATTAGAATTTGGTTCACAGGATGGTCTGAAATAGATTTCAAATATCAACCCAAATCATTCGTAGATGAAAGACAAAAAGTTGATTTTGCTATTTATGAACCTATTTTTAGGCAAGCAAAAGAACGGATGAAAAAGGACGGGGCTTTCGTCTTACATCTCGGGAAAAGCAATAAATGCGATATGGCATTGGAGCTACAAAAAATAAGCAAACGTTGGTTTAAATCGGCTGACTTATTTGACGAAAGCGTGGTGCATTGCGAATCTCACGGAATAAGAGATAAAGGAACAGTTACTTCGCATCAATATCTTG
>DNTK01000477.1 GCA_003508755.1 Bacteroidales bacterium
TGTAGAAAAAAAAGTCAATCTTTGGTTGAGTATAAATTCTGGAAATAAAAAAATTGAAGGCTTGATTGTTGCAAGTGAAAAACTTTTAGAGGAATTAAATCAATTCAAAAATCTTGATAAGGCTACAACACTTTTGAATCTTTTGGTCAAAGTACAAGATCAGTATAAAAAAATTGATTTGGAGGTGTCTCTCATTAGCAAGCTTGTAAAACAGTACAATGAACTTAAATTGGTTGCTAAATCTCACAAGGATATAAACCCTGCAAACGATTTATTTTCAGAGTTAAGCACATTAATTGAGACACATCAATTTTTGACTCAAAAATATGATAGCCTTGATTCGGTGCTTTACAAGTTTCACAAACGAAAAGAAGAACTGTCCTATCTTGAATCAAGAATAAAAGAAGTGGAAAAATCTTATTCAGAGTTAATGCCTGATGTATGTCCTTTATGCGGGAGGTCTGATGCGTAGAAAAACTAAATCATCTTATGCACTTTTTGTTGGAGATTTGCATTTAAAAGAAAAAGCTCCCGCATCACGTACAGATGAATGGCTTAAAGCTATGGCAGAAAAGTTGAACTTTATTTCAAAAATAAGCCGAGAACATAATGCAACGATCATTCAAGTAGGAGATTTGTTTGATTCGGCTAAAAATTCAAATTTGTTCTTGTCCTATGTGTTGACTTATCTTCCTTACATGACAGTGGTTCCTGGCAATCACGATCTGCCAGGAAATACAATGAACAATTTTGAGAGAAGTCCTTTAAATATTTTGCTTAAGGCTAATTCAATTGCAATTGGAACACATACTACTTGCAGCACAATAGGCAACGTAAAGATACATTACTTTCCTTATGGGGATGTTAATTTTGAGGAAAAGGATAAGTATTCTGTTTTTCCCGATCACAACAACATTGCTGTTTTACATCATCCTATTTATAGTGGTCAAGTTCCTTTCTATCACAAGAATTATGCGGTAAATGTAAATCAGATTAGAAAGTATTTTCCTGAGTTTGATTGGGTTGTTGCAGGAGATATTCATTCTCCTTTTGTCAATACGAGAAAAAAACCCTATGTACTCAACTGTGGTTCGGTTTTAAGATTGACCTCAGTTCAGAAAGAGTATAAGCCTGCAATCTGGCTTATGAACTTAGATACATTAGAAGTAAAAAAGATCGAGATTCCCATACAAGAGAATGTGATGTCTGAGGATTCTGAAAAAATTGAAAATAAAAAGTCTGAATCTTTGGCCGCATTTGTAGAACATTTTCGACCTGACAAAGAGAATGGTTTTTTGCAGTATGAGGAGTACATCGAAAAGTACCTAAAAGAAAATAAAGTACAACCCGCAGTAAAAAAAGCAATTAAAAACATCATGGCTATGGAGGAGAAATGACAAAAGTTTCGATCACAAAATTAACTGAATTGAAAGAACAGTTAGAGGCAGCGAAAGAACGCCGTTCAGAGATAAATGGCAAGATTCAGTCGAACAAAGAACAATTAAAAGAACTTGGCTATTCTAATGTTAAACAAGCAAAAGAAGGCCTTGAACAGAGAAAAGCTGAATTAAAAAAGCTTGAGGATACAATTGAAACAAAGATGGATGAATTGGAAGAGATTTTAAATGAACTTGAGGAAGAATGATGGGATTCATAGAAAGGCAAAAACAGCTTGACAAAAGAATTTCTGAGATTGTAGGCAAACATTTGTTGTTGTCAGATCAAAAAAATAACACTTCCTTGCAGTTAAAAGAAGACAAAAAGGCCTTGCAAGTTCATTTGAAAGTCTTGGAAATATTTCAAGAAATTTCTATATTAGTTCAGGACAATTTTGTTTATCATGTAACAAGCACAGCTAATATGGCTTTAGCTTTAATGTTTGATGATGGTTACAAAATAAGAATGGACTTTGAAGTAAAACGATCTCAAAGTGAGGCAAAGATTGATCTTGTTCAAGGCGATTCAGAGCATGGTATAAATCCTGTTGATGCTTCTGGAGGAGGTCTTGTCGATATTCTCAGTATGACTTTTCGAGTGGCACTTTGGTCTTTGCAGAAAGAAAGCACAAGGCCTATTCTTGTACTTGATGAACCTATGAAATTTGTCGATGAAGAAAGACAAGTAATTGGCAGTCAAGTTATTAAAGAAATAAGTGAAAGGCTTGGTTTGCAGTTCATTATTGTGTCACATAAAGATGTACTGATAGAGAGCGCCAATAAAGCATTTAGAGTGAATAAAAGAAAAGGAGTATCGAATGTCAAAAGTATTAACTGATTGGTTTCAGATAAGACAACACAGGCAGATACGAAAAGAAATGGATGAGCTTAGTAAGCAAATTCAAGCTTCTGGTAAAATCCTGTACAGGAAAGAGAATCAAAAATTGGTAGTAACCATTGATAGATTCCAAGAGGGCAGAGAATCTACTTTAGGAGCTATCAAAGTAAGAGAAAAAGTTATTGCATATACCTTAGAAGACATTCAAAGGAATGAAAAATTGTATGCAAAGACGGCGATACCTGTTGGAACTTATCCTGTTACTCTGAGAAAAGTAGGTGGCTTCTTTGCGAGATACAGCAAATTATTCGGCAAAGAACATCCGATGCTTTGGATCAGACAAGTTCCAAATTTCACTTATATTTTGATTCATATGGGAAACAAACATACACATTCAGCTGGATGTGTGTTGGTTGGTTCAAACTATGATTATGTGAATGGTGACTTTGTATTACTTGACAGCAAGTCAGCCTATCTTGAATTATATCAAGAGGTTGCTTTTCATTTACTTGCTGGAGGTTCGGTGACTTTGAAAGTAAGAAATTTAATAAAAAATCCTAAGTTATATACAGGAGGTTATGATGGATAACTATATTGTTCAAGGTTATGAGTCTGATAAGAATCGGATAAATAAAAAGATTGTACTCTGTTTGTCTGGAGGATTTGATTCAACAGCTTTGCTTTTTTACTATGTTGCAAAGTATGGTGAGAAAAGAATTTTTCCTGTGTATTTTCACTATGGTCAAAAAAATCGAACTTGGGAATTGTATGCAGTAGGTAAGGCTTTGGGTTATGTGTACTGCAAACATCCTCTACAACATTTTGTTTTGCCTATTCCAGATGATATGAAGTCAGGTATTATTAATTCAGAAAGTTCAAAAGATCAGTTCGATGAGCCTGATTTTTTTATGCCTAACAGAAATGCTTTGATGTTGTCAATAGCCTTTATGTATGCTACAACTATTGGTGCAACTACTGTTGGGTTTGGTGCAGTGAGCGCAGAACACAATTACCCTGATGATACGATTAACTTTTACAAGGCTTTTAATAATGCTATGACTCTTTCCTTAAAGGGTCAAGTATCGTTAGAAACGCCTTTTATCTTACGTGACAAACGCAAAATTTACAATCTGTTTGAATCTCCTGAAAGACATTTTTTGAAAGAGATTTCCTATTCATGTGGGAATGGTTCTGAAACAGTGCATTCTTGGGGCAGAGGGTGTGGTGTATGTTCTGATTGTAAATCTCGTATGTTTATGGGAGATAAGTAATGGCTTTAATGACAAAGTATCGACCTAAAGAGTTCGATTCTTTTTACGGTAGTGCTGATACTGTTACCGCTTTGCACAATACCGTAAATAGAGCAATTGAAGATATTCCTAACACTTTTCTATTTCATGGTCCGTCAGGGTGTGGAAAGACTACTCTTGCACGGATTGTTGCGAATGTTTACTTAAAAGCAAGTGGCAGGGATATAATAGAAATAGACAGTGCCGATTATCGGGGTATTGATTCTGTTCGTGACATCAGAAAAAAGATGCACCTTAGCCCTATATCCGGGAGCCAAAGTGTAGTTTATATTCTCGATGAATGTCATCAAATGACTAAGGATGCACAGAACGCATTGCTTAAAGCTTTGGAAGATACTCCTAAAAAAACTTTCTTTATGCTTTGCACAACGGAGCCTGAGAAACTTCTCAAAACGATTCAGACGAGGTCGGTTTCTTTCAAAGTTGATTTGTTAGAAGATGATATTATGGAAGAATTGATTGCAGAAGTTTGTGAGGAAGAAAAGTTCACATTATCTAAAAAGCATATTTCAATGTTGGTCAATAAAGCTGAAGGGTCTCCGAGACAGGCTTTGAACTTGCTTGATAAAGTTGTTGGTTTGGATAAAGATGAAATAGGAGATATTTTTGAGAACTTCACAACTCAGGAAACAAGGGCTAAAGAATTAGCTCAGGCGTTGATCTATCAGCATTC
>DNTK01000475.1 GCA_003508755.1 Bacteroidales bacterium
ACCTTGCCCAATACTTTAAGCACCAATAATATACGGGGTTTTGCAGAAGACATGGATGGCAATATCTGGATAGCTACCATGAACGGGGGAATAAATGTTTTTGAACCCGGGCCACAGTTTTTTCATTCTATTGCAATGGGCCACTTTAACGATGTGCATCTTCCAGTATTTTCGACCTATGCCGCTTTTTGCGATTCAAATGGAAGTATGTGGATTGGAACCTGGGGCGAAGGTTTGTATGTATTGCCCTATGGCGAAAAAAAGTTTTTTAACCTTCGCAAACAAGAAGGAACTATGCCATCGTTGTTGCATAATACCGTTCAGGCTATATTTGAGGACAGCTTTGGGAATATGTGGATTGGTACCGAAGATGGTTTATCGGTATACAACAAAGAATCGAAACGATTTAGAAATTTCATTTATCACGAAGATAGCATAAATTCAATAACACAATATGCCGTTCAAAGTAATTGCATTGTGGAAGACATCTTTGGCAACTATTGGGTCGGAACCTATGGTGGGCTGAATCATTTTATCAGGCATAATACCCATGAAAATAGCTTTTTTGATGATTACACCGTGAACAGGTATGTAGAAGATACTTTGCATGGAAATGGATTGTCCGACCAACGTGTAATTGCCATGCATTATAATGAGGAGCTTTTTGCCAACAAGTTGTTTGTGGGCACTTATGGGGGTGGTCTGCTTGAAATAACCATATCTTATTCTGGTGATAAAATTGAATCCATAAAAGAGATTACAACTGATGAGGGTCTTCCTAATAATGTGGTTTTCGCCATAGAATCGGATCATCTTGGCTATTTATGGATGAGTACCAATAAAGGATTAGCAAAATACAATCCCGAAACAAACCAGATTACAAACTATGATCATCACGACGGATTGCAGGGTGACCAGTTTTTTTGGGGTGCAGGTTTCAAGAGTAAATCCGGTGAGTTGTATTTTGGCGGAATTAGCGGATTTAACCGTTTTTTTCCAGATGATATTAAATTAGATGAATATGTTCCTCCTATTGTATTGACCGATTTTAAAGTTTTTAATGAGTCAGTAGAAGTAGGCGAACAAATTAATGATATGGTCATACTTCCAGAAGCTATTCATACCCTGGATGAGATAGTCCTTTCTTACAAGGAGAATATTTTAACATTTGAATTCTCGGCACTGCATTTTGCTTTTCCTGAGGATCATATGTATGAATACATGCTTGAAGGTTTCGAAAAATCATACAACAAGGTTTCTTCCGATTTTAGAATGGCCACATATACCAACCTGGATCCGGGCGAGTATACATTTAAGATAAAAGCTGCCAACCATGATGGCTTCTGGTCGCCTTCAGAAAAAAAAGTAAAACTCGTTATCACTCCTCCGTATTGGAAGACATTTTGGTTCAGGTTTTTAGCAATAGCTTTCGGATTAACCCTTGTTACCACAGTTTATTTAATGCGTGTACGGAGCATTGAGCGGCAAAGCAAACTATTAAAGAAGATGGTAGCAGAAAAAACCGGCGAACTGGAAGATAAGAACCAACAATTGATTAAGCAGACCAAGGATTTAAACAATTATAACCTGCTATTGGAAGAACGCCAACGTCAAATTCAGGAGCAATCGGAAGAATTGTTGCAGCAGGCAGAGTCGTTGGCGTTGGCCAATCAGGAGCTATTGGAAAACAATGCAACAAAAGATAAATTTTTCTCAATTATAGCACACGACTTAAAGAATCCCATAAATACCCTCATGGGATTTTCAGAATTGCTCCATTTAAAATATGATGAAATTGAAGAAGGAAAGAAAAAAAGCTTTATAAAGTTAATGCTTGATTCTTCGGATCACCTGAATACCCTTATCGATAATTTGCTTACCTGGTCGAGATCACAGGCAAAACGGATAAAATATAATTTTGAAGATTTTAGCCTGTCAGGTTTAATAAATGAAAATATCTACCTGTATCGCGATAACCTGATAAAAAAGAAAATTAAACTTAATTTTCCGAAGCAGAGCGATAAAGTAATGGTTAGAGTTGACGTTAACTCGATGAATACCGTTATACGGAATCTATTGGCCAACGCAATTAAATTTACCCCTGCTAATGGAAGCATCACTATCGATTATAAAGTTGATGGGAAAAAAGATGTTGTTGTGAGCGTGATTGATACGGGAGTAGGAATGTCTCCGGCAATGATTGAAAATGTTTTTTCCGTTGGAAAATCTACCTCATCAGCAGGTACCGAGGGTGAAAAAGGTACAGGACTAGGACTTATTCTTTGTTCAGAATTTGTTGAGGCAAATAAAGGCAGAATTTGGATCGAGAGTGAAGAAGGTCATGGTACTACGGTAAAATTCACCTGCCTATTAGCTAAACAGAGTTAATTCAGTTCAATCTAAATATTGCATTTGAGAGTCAGTCAAATGCTTAACTACCTTGCTGTATTTTAATTATTTATACTTAAATGCAATATTGAATAGTTGGTAAAATACTGAACCTCAAAGGTTTTAAATACCTGTGAGGATTATTTTAATAATATGGCTTTTGTTGTCTTTTCCTTATCAGCAAGTATTTCAGTTATTTTTACCTTCTGGAAAGAATTCTTTGGCAGATTGGCATGCTCCACAGCTATCGGAATAAAATGCTCTCCATAACCCGTGGCTCCTTTTTCGGTAGCAGGCTTTTCAACCAGCAAGGTTTGCTCTTTACCAAGAAATTGCTTTCGGTAAGCAAGTTTGCTTTCTTCTGCCAGTTTTCGGATGGCCTCGCTTCGCTCCACCTTTATTTTATCCGGAATCTGGTTTGGCATTTTTTCGGCAATAGTACCTTTTCGTACCGAATATTTAAAGGTATGAATGTGCCCAAATCCTATTTCTTTGGCCACATTATACGATTCCTGGAACAAGGCATCGGTTTCGCCCGGAAAACCCACAATGATGTCGGTAGTAAAATTAAAAAGCGGATAACGTGTTCGGAAAGTATCTACAATAGTTCTAAACTGATTTAAGTCGTAAAACCTGCGCATAAGCTCCAGCACTTTATCGGAGCCACTCTGAAGGCATAAATGCAAGTGCTGGCATAACTTAGGGTGTTCAAATAAATCAAAGAATTTTTCGGATAATCCTTCCGGCTCCATCGATGAAATGCGCACACGGAAATCGCCGGGCAGATTCAATATCTTTTCGATTAAATCTTCAAAGTTAACTCCTTCGCTTTTATACCTGCTGATATTTACACCAGTCAGCACGACCTCCTTTCGCCCCATATCAATAACCTGGCGAATATTTTCGAGCACATCGTTTACCGGTCGGCTGTTGGCTCTTCCGCGTACTTTAGGGACAATACAATAGGTGCAAAAATTATTGCAGCCATCCTGTATTTTTATCATACTGCGGGTATGAAAACCTTCCTCAACAACCGAAAAATTAAACAGATCCTGTTTAATGTCTTTTGGGTGGAGAATTTCACCATTCAGGTGAGCATCTACCAGAGGGAAAACCGAACTTTTCTTCTTATTATCAACCACATAAGTCAAGTCGTTCCGGTTTTCGAGGTATTCTTTCTGGCTGGTAACCATGCAGCCTGTAACAACGGTTAGTCCCGTGTTGCCGGCATGACGCACCGCCTGGTTGATGGTGTTTTTCGATTTCTGATCGCTTTGATTTGTTACGGTGCAGGTATTTACCACATACACATCGGCATGCTCGTTAAATGGAACAATCTCGTATCCGGCTTTATGAAAATCAGTAATTATGGAGTCAGTTTCGAACTGGTTTAGCCTGCATCCCAGCGTTTTAAAGGCAGCTTTTTTTCTACTCATGCCTCAATATTTTCTTCTTCGTATACCTTTATAAGTTCTCCTTCGGTAGCAAAGTCAACTACCGAGGTAACTTTTACTTTCACAAATTTTCCAATCAGGGTTTCATCATTCGAAGCAAAACGAACAATTATTTTACCTTCGTTTACACCGGAGAGGTGGCGACCCTTGCGGTCTTTTTGCACGACAAGAATTTTCTGCTCTGTGCCAATAAGTGTTTTGTTATAATCCAACGAATGTTCGGCGAGTAAAGCTGAAAGATCATGCAGTCTGTGTTTTTTTATTGCATGGGGCACATCATCGGCCCATCGTGCACTTCTTGCTCCAGGTCGCACACTATAGCGGGCAATATAGGCCATGTTAAATTTAAACTCTGCAAGGGCCTTCCGGGTGTTTTCGTATTGCTCATCGGTTTCACCGGTAAAACCAACAATAATGTCCGTAAACAAGGTTGCTTCGGGAATTAGCCTGCGAATACTCTGCACAATGCGTCGGTAATCGTTCAGATTATGACTCCGATTCATACGAATCAGCATTTTATCGTCGCCCGATTGAAGTGGCAGATGAATTTGCTTGGCCAGGCATCTATGCGCAGCAATAGCTTCAATAACATCATCGCCCATATCCTGTGGATGGGGCGAAGTAAAGTATACCCAGAAATCTTTGCCACTTGCATCACCCATTTCGCCAATTTTACGCAGTAACTCAGCAAATGTAATTTCGTCACCTTTCTTATCCAGTCCGTAGGAATTTACATTCTGGCCCAGCAGGGTGATTGATTTGTAACCATCTTCTATAAGCCTTTTGGCTTCAGCAATAATTTCATCCGAAGGTCTTGAGATTTCCCTCCCCCGTGTAAAGGGCACAGCGCAATAAGTGCAAAATTTGTCGCATCCGTTTTGTATGGGTATAAAGGCTTCGAAATCTGAATTGTAAGTAGGTTTAATATCCCAGAAGCTTTCAATTCTGTCGTCGGCCTTGTTCATCATAACAGGCTTGCCTGTTATGGTTGTTTTGTTATCAAAGCTCAATTGCGTAAAATCAGCTTTTGTACTTTCTTGCTTGGTAAATTCGGGGAGCTCAAGCTCTTGATCCATTTGAAGTCTAAAAGGTGTTGACACTCCATACTGACTTAGCATTGCAGGAAACTGAGCGAGTTCGCTTATTTGAAATACAAGGTCAAAAAGTTTAAGGAATTTATCGCGATCAGCTGGCAGCACACATCCTGTAACAAAAGACACCAGGTTTTTTTTATGCTTAAGCTTATTCCACTTATTGATCTTGGTATAAACTTTATCGATGGCTTTTTGGCGAACCGAACAAGCAACCAACCCCAATAAATCGGCATCTTCCTCCTTCTCTGCCCAGATGAATCCCATTTCTTCAATCACATGCCTCAGTCTCTCACTGTCTGACTTGTTCATCTGACACCCAAGTGTCACTAAATGATATCTCATAAATAAAGACTTTAAGATTTTAGCACAAAGATTTTTTAGACTTCCAAAGTCTAAATGCCAGTTATTTGTACTTTCAATCTTAGCACTTTGTACTAAAAGTATACTTCTGTTCGAATGTTATCGGGCGATAGGCCCTTGTTTGTGAGGATATCGTACACCTCATGTATCATTTCGTAATTGCCGCAAAGATATACTAAAGTATTGGAATCGATGTCGTTTTTTCTGAGGTAATCGGTCACACGCCCATGAAAATCACCTTCTTCATCGCGCGAGGTACAACCAATATAGCGGTCGGGTGGATATACCTCCGATGCATATTGTTCCTTGCCATGCCTT
This sequence comes from Bacteroidales bacterium, assembly GCA_003508755.1. Taxonomy (GTDB): domain Bacteria; phylum Bacteroidota; class Bacteroidia; order Bacteroidales; family UBA10428; genus UBA10428. The sequence goes on from DNTK01000475.1 coordinate 5,615, forward strand.
ACTCCATGTAAGATTGTGTAATCAATATCTTTATAAC
>DNTK01000444.1 GCA_003508755.1 Bacteroidales bacterium
ATTGCACAGGAAATGGAAACTCAACAAATGACTATGCCGACTTTGACTGGGCAAGCTACAAAGGTTTTGAACGATAAGTCAGTAAAAAATATATTTGCCTCCACGAAATCTATGAAGCTTATTATTTCAATATTATCGGTATCCCTGTTTTTTTTCTCTTGTTCGAGGAAAACTAAGCATCAAAATAAAAACGCAGACCTCTCTGATGCGACAGCAGAATACATAGAAATTTCAAGAGAAAAGTATGCCAGTCAACTTTATGGATTCTGGCTGGGCCAATGCATTGCAAACTGGACAGGATTGGTAACCGAAATGGATAAAATAGGAGACATCGGAGACATTAAAACCGGAGATTTCTATACACGTGAAGACTGGGGAAAAGCTGACCAGCCAAGCATCTGGGGACAGGGTATTCCCAGCGACCTCTCGCCCACTATCGATTTTGTATTCCGAGATACCAATGAAGTCTGGGGAGCTGACGATGATACCGATATCGAATACATGTATCAGCATCTTTTATATCAGCATAAGACCAGTAAACTATCGCCGGAACAAATCAGAAATGGTTGGCTTAAGCACATAAAACACGAGGAGGAAAATTATTTATGGGTTTCCAATCAAAAAGCATTTGATCTCATGAAAGAAGGCCTTCTACCTCCGGAAACTGGCCATCCCGATAACAACGAACACTATGAAATGATTGATGCCCAGCTTACCACGGAAATATTCGGGCTTTTTGCTCCTGCACGTCCCGATATCGCTGTGAAGCTGGCCAGGTTACCCATACAAACCACAGCCCGGGAAAATGCAGCGTATATTTCCAATTTCTATGTAACAATGTATTCCCTTGTCGCAAGAAAAGACTATAGCAAGACACTAAAAGAAACTATTCTTTGGATTGCAGATGAAGCCCGGAAAATACTTCCAGATACCTCTTATGCTGCACACATGTTCGATTATACAAAGAAATTATATTATGCTGGTATTCCATGGGAGCAAACCAGAGATTCTATTTATGTCAGATACCAGGTTAATCAGAAAGATGGTTACACGATTACATCTCAGAACTTATATTGCAATGGGTGCTTTGCTGCAGGAATCAATTTTGCAGCAGGTTTAGTCAGCCTGTTTTATGGCGAGGGAGATATCCAGGAAACGATAAAAATTGGTGCCCTAGCCGGCTGGGACTCCGATAATCCAACCGCCACCTGGGGTGGCTTGTTAGGTTTTTTGTATGGAAAAGAAGGGATAGAAAATGCTTTTAGCAGGCAATTTTCCAATAAATTTGACATCCACCGAACCCGCATCAATTTTCCGGATAATGGCATTGATACTTTTGAAAATATGGCTCAAAAAGGTATTTCAATAACCGATAAAGTGGTCCTCGAGGAAATGGGAGGACAAATTGATACTGTAAAAAATACCTGGATTATTCCTTTGCACTAGTGTTGAGAGTTATTGAGTAGTAATCCGAGCTGAATTTATGTTGGTTCCAACATGCCCCATTGAAACAATCCTTTAAATTTGAGCATGATTTCAAATCCCACTCGCATACATGTACTTGATGCCCTTAGGGGCTTTGCCATTGTTTCCATCATGCTCTTGCACAACATAGAGCATTTTGATGTGTATTTTACCCCCGAAAATATACCGCAATGGATGCAGAATCTGGATGGAATTATCTGGAGCAGTCTGTTTTTTATGTTTAGCGGCAAGTCATATGCTATTTTCGCCCTCCTGTTTGGTGTTACCTATTTTATTCAATCAAACAACCAGGCTCAGCGAGGGCAAAAATTCGATGGGCGCTTTGCATGGCGAATGCTTTTACTTTTTGCCTTTGGAATATTTAACTCTGCCTTTTTCCAGGGTGATGTATTGACCATATATGCTGTAATTGGCCTCTTGCTGATTCCAATTACAAAACTAAATACCCGGCATATTCTAATCATTATTATTGGTTTGCTTTTATTACCTGTAGAATGGTTTAAATTATGGGAAGCTATAAAACAACCTGATATGCCTGTGTATGATCCCAAGTCCTGGACTTATTTTGGACGAATGGGGGCTTATATTTACGATAGTAGCTTTATTGAAACCGTAAAGGGAAACCTCACCAATGGCAAAAAAGCTGTCATACTTTGGAACTGGGAAAACGGTCGTTTCTTCCTAATTGCTGCCTTGTTTTTGCTGGGTTTCTTAATGGGTAAGCACCAGTTATTCAGATGGTCAGAATCCAGCAAAAGATTTTGGATACGAATGCTTGTAATTTCTACCGCAGCATTCATGCCTCTATTGGCTATAGAAAGAATGCTTCCCGGAACTATAAGTAGTGAAGCTGTAAAAAGGCCAGTTATGGTGTTGATTTCAACCTGGTCAGATTTAAGCTTTATGCTTATTCTGGTTTCAGGTTTTACGATTTTATTCGAGGTTACCTCCTTTCGAAAAAGCCTTCGCTATTTTTCATCCTTCGGTAAAATGAGTCTGTCTAATTATATTTTGCAATCTGTTGTTGGCTCATGTATTTATTATGGATTCGGATTGGGTCTATATAAATACACAAGTCCGACTTATGG
>DNTK01000176.1 GCA_003508755.1 Bacteroidales bacterium
AAATTTTTTGTTAAAAAATTAAACAAAAATGGTAAGATTATAATATCAGTGCCTAATGTAGAGCATATTGAACTTTTTATACAAGTTTATTTAAAACATAGATGGCCACTAAATGAACGTGGAATTTTTGATAAAACGCACCTTAGATGGTTTACAAGGGAGAATGTTTACGAGTTGATTGATCGTGCAGGTTTAAAGGTGGTTAAGTATCAACCAAAATTTAGATCAAGAGATGCAATCGGTTCAAGGTTTAAATTTCCGTATAATATCTTGAAGAAGTTTTATCCAAGAGTTTTTGTTTTTCAGCACATATTGCTTTGTGAAAGAAAATAGTAGACTTTTTATAATTATAGTTACCTACAATGGCATGCAGTGGATTGAGCGCTGCCTTGAATCCTGTTTTTCACATGAAGTGATAGTGGTTGACAACGCATCCTCTGATGGGACCTGTTCATTTATAAAAGAACGGTTTCCAAATGTGATATTGTTAGAGCAGATGGAAAATCTTGGTTTTGGTCAGGCTAATAATATCGGTATTAAATATGCTTTAAAAAAAGGAGCTGATTTTGTGTTTTTACTAAATCAGGATGCCTACCTAAATGATGGGGCATTAGAGGAGCTCATTTCAACTTCGTTGAAATATCCAGATTATGGAATTGTCAGTCCAATACATTTAGATGGTCCGGGTAGTACTATAGACAGGGCATTTTCAGGATATTTAAATTATAATGCTAATAAGGATCTTTTGTCAGATTATATATTAGGAAGAAAGATTAAAGTGATTTATGAATTACCTTTTATAAATGCTGCTGCTTGGCTTCTTACAAGAAAATGTTTGGAAAAGGTTGGTGGGTTTGATCCCTTGTTTTTTCACTACGGAGAGGATCTGAATTTTTGTCAACGTGTTAAATACCACAACTTTAAAATTGGAGTAGTCCCTCATTGTTTTATTCAGCACGATCGCGATCAGCGTAATACAAATCGAGAGCGTTATTTCAAAAACCGATTGTTAGAAGAAGAAGTAATGTCATTTAAGTTGAGATTTTCAAATATTCTAAGTAAAGAATCATCTAAAGAAATGGATTTCTTCATTGAAAATAAGAGAAAGAGTATGTTTAAAAAATTGATTGCAGGGAAATTGGAGAAATATTATCACCTAAAAAAATTAGTAAAACAATTGAAAATAGTGGCTCCCAAAGTGCGATACAGTTATGAAAATAATAAAAAGGTTAGGCTAAAATTTGAATGAACTTATCGAATCTAAAAATTCATGGTACTCGTTTCAATAATAATCCCGACCTATAACAGATCGCATTTTCTACTAGAAACACTAGAATCTGTAAAATTTCAAAACCATAAGAATTGGGAGTGTATAGTTGTCGATGATGGAAGTACCGATGATACAGAAAAGATAGTTAACAACTATATTTCGAAAGATGAGAGATTTAAGTATGTGAAGCGTCCAGCTCATTTACCGAAAGGGGCATGCGCATGCAGGAATTATGGCTTTTCATTGGCCCAAGGAGACTATATTCAATGGTTTGATGACGACGATATCATGTTTGACAATTATCTATCCGACAGAATACGATTGTTTAGTAAAAACATAAATTTTGTAATAGGTACAGGGTTTTATGCAGATAAGTCTTTGATGAACCGATCAATGATTCCAATCAAATGGGAAGATAATTTATTCAAGAGTTTGGCAACTTGGAGATCTCACATTTTAACCCCCTCAGTAATTTTTAGAAAGGACTTTCTTGAATTCAAAGACCTTTTTGATCCATCGATCGTTAGAGGTCAAGAAACTGACTTTTTTTGCAGACTTTTTTTTGGTGTCCAGAAAAATTCGTATTGCATTACAAAAAGTGCACTTTTTATTTACAGATTGCATGATCAATCAAAATCTGCTTTGGGTCGCGAATACAGTCCATTGGTTATTCAATCTAAAGTTAAAATTTTAGTAGCCAATTTAAAAAGAGCTAAAGACCAAAAAGATAATGAGTTGGTTTTAGTATTGGCTAAGACATTATTTAACACTTACGAGAAAGCCTGTGAAAATAAGGATACGGCGAATCTTAAGTTGTCAAGAAGAGTATTGTTAACGATACAGGAAAATAAAGCTAAAACTTTTTGGTTTTTAATAAGAGTTTATCAATTTTCAATATTTAGAAGGTATTTTATCAAAAAGTCAATAATCAATAGTCTCAAGAAGGGTATTGTTAGCAGTAAAAATTTTTAAGAAGCATCATTGAAAAACCAAAGTTCACCTCTCGTTTCAATAATTATGCCTTGCTTTAATGACGGAAGATACATTTTAGAGGCTTTAAACTCTGCTTTAAATTTAAATTACAACAATAAAGAAATCATAATAATTGATGACGGATCTGATCTCGATACAATATGTGTTTTGAAAGACATAGAAGGTCCAAATATAAAGGTGATCTTTCAGAAGAACCAGGGACCTTCAGTCGCTCGGAATCGAGGCATTGAGGCTAGTAAAGGGGATTATATACTCACTCACGATGCAGACGATACTTTTGAACCCACATTCTTGTTGAAGGCTGTTGATGTTCTAAATACCCAGAAAGATGTGGGAATGGTAACTTGTTGGATAAATACCTTTAGTGATAATGGTATAAAAAAACCTATTAATAAGCCTAAGGGAGGCACCGTTGAAAATTTTATGTTTGAAAATAATGCCTGCGGAAATTCTCTTTTTAGAAGAGAATGCTGGGAACAAGCAGGTGGTTTCGATGAAAAAATGATATATGGCCCTGAGGATTGGGAATTTAATTTGAATGTAATGAAACAAGGATGGACCTGTGGAGTAATACCCGAATATTTATTTAATTACAGAAATAAACCAAACTCAAGACATAAAACATACTATTGGACAAATAGGGAAACGAGTTTCAAATATGTAATTAAAAAACACTCTGAACTTTACATAAAAGAGTTTGATTCAACTCTAGATTGCTTATTTAAATTCATTGCTCATTACAAAAGCAGAGAGGAAATCATCAAAAGTTCTAATGAATATAAATTAGCTAAATATCTGTTCCGACCCTTTCATTCCTTAAAGAGGCTCTTAAAATGATAAAAAAGAAATTATACAATCTTCTGAAAAAAATTGGTTTCTCTATAGAAAATACAGCTAAACGAGATAAACTGTTGTTTAATGAACTCTCAAAAATTTATCATGGAGATAACTATCGTATGTTAATTAGATGTTTCCCGTTGGTAAAAGACATTTCTTCAAGTTTTCCTGAATTGGTTATTGTTGATGAGGGATCGGGATTTATAATTGAATTTGATCAGTTCAGATTGTACATCGAGACTATAGAAGAAATAATTATCTTGAATGAAGTCTTTGTTAGAGGGGATTATCAGTTTTATAATCCTAATGTTTCAGTTGTTATAGATGTTGGCGGAAATATAGGGCTTAGTGCAATTTATTTTGCAAAGTCAGATTTTATAGAAAAAGTATTTAGCTTTGAACCAGTTATTCCAACATATTTACAGGCAAGAAAAAATCTAGAACTAAATCCTCAATTGATTAACAAAATTGAATTTTTTAATGTAGGCTTAAGTAATAAGGATGAGGAGTGCGTATTTATGTTCAACCCAAATGTAAAAGGTAATACTGGAGTCAGGGGTGAAAAGAGTAAAAGCTTTAAACTCGAGAAATCTACTGGGGTTAAAGTTCAACTCAAAAACGCTTCAGCAACTATAAGTGAAATCATAAAGGACTACAGTACCAAGAATCTGGTTTTAAAAATGGATTGCGAGGGTGCGGAATACAAAATAATTGAAAATCTCGATAAATCAGGAATCTTATCAAAGTTCTCCTTGATTTTCATAGAATATCACGATTTAGGTAGTGTACAATTAGAGTCTATTCTTAAGTCTAATAGTTTTTACTATCTAAATAGAAGATTTAATTCTAGTACTGGATTGATTTATGCCTACAAATAGATCAAGCGACATAACGGTTTCAATAATTATTCCAATTTATAATGTGGAGCCTTATATTAAAGCTACTCTTGATAGTATTTTGCAACAGGATTTTAATTTATGGGAATGTATATTAGTTGATGATGGATCTACCGATAGAACAATTGAAATTGTTGAATCTTACTGTAAAAATGACCTAAGAATCAGTCTATACAGAAAACCTGATTATTTAACAAATGGTCCCAGTGCCTCAAGAAATTTTGGATTTGAAAAAAGTAAGGGAAACTGGATTTTATGGTTTGATGGTGATGATATCATGTTAAAAGAATGTCTCACCAAAAGGATAAATCTAATCAAGCCAAATACTGATGTTGTCGTAAGTTCGATTAGTTATGCTAAGCATCCTGAAATGATTCCGTTTAAAAAAACTAAAATCAATTCGGATAATTTGATAAAAGATTATTTAATTGGAAAGGTAAGTTACTACCCGAGTGGAGGTCTATGGAGCAGATCTTTTCTTACAGGTCATAAGCCCATTTTTGATCCCAAAATACAGAATTTAGATGACTGGGATTTCAACTTGAGATTGCTCTACAGAAAACCCAATATGATTTTTTTATATGAGCCAACTGTTCTTTATCGCGTACGACCAGATTCTTTATCGCAGGAAATAAAAAAATTAAATATTGAACAAATCAAGTCAGAAATCTATGCAAGACGAAAACACATAAGAATTTTAAAAGAAAAGTATCCAAGAAAAAGTAAACTGCTTGCGAAGTATCTGGAAAAAAGATTTCTATATTTCTTAAAGAGATCACTTTTATTGAATAAACCATTACATTATTGGTTTTACAGAGAACTTGTCTTCCAAAAGGCAGCTAATAGAAATTATATTGGAGTAATATATACTTTTTTTAGTTATTCTTTCTACAGATTATTTGGTAGAGGCTATTTTCTCTTGAAGTAATGGATAAAAGGAAAAGAATTCTATTGATCGCCATGCCCTCAATCCATTTTAAGAAATGGGTAAAACATTTGTCAGCAAGCGGTCATGAGCTTTTTTGGTTTGATATTTTAAATAAAGGGGCTCAAAAAGATCTTCAATCGGTAAGACAAATTACCGATTGGAAAAGGCGGAAGCTACCGTATATGAAAGGAGAATACTGGCTTCAAAAGAATTACCCGTTTACTTATCAAAAAATCCAAATTTTACTAGAGAAAACGGCTTCCGAGAAGTTACAGGAAATAGTTAAGGAGGTAAATTTTGATCTGATTCATAGTTTTGAGATGTTTCATTGTACCTATCCCATATTAAATGGTATGAGAAAGCATAAGGTAAAATGGATATATTCCTGCTGGGGAAGTGACTTGTATTTCTATGCGAGAGATAAAAAAAGGCGAAATAAGATTTCCAAAGTATTAAAACGTATTGATTTATTTGTTGCTGATTGTAAACGGGATTATCAATTGGCTTTGGAACTTGGCTATAGGGGTCCAGTTATAGATGCAATACCAGGTGGTGGAGGTATTGAGATAAGTGACTTAAATATGGACCTGAAAAGAACAATAATATTGGTGAAGGGTTATGAACATAAATTTGGTAGAGCAATCAATGTACTTAAGTCGCTTATCTCTATATATTCTCAATTGGTTGGCTATACCATTGTGGTGTTTGCAGCACACGATCAAGTCATAAAGTTTATAAAAGAACAAGACCTTCCTATTCAGTTCTATGGCCGCCACGAATTAACCAATAGTGAGGTACTAAGTTTGATGACCAAGACTTTGATTTATATTGGAAATAGCTTGTCTGATGGTATACCAAATACCTTATTAGAAGCGATGTCCAGGGGTGCATACCCAATACAATCTGAAGTAGGTGGTGCAATTTCAGAAGTTATAGAAGATGGTAAGAATGGTTTAATTATCAATAATGCGGAAAGCATTGAGGAGATTGCTCAAAAGGTTGTATATGCACTTAAAAACAATGATCAACTCTTAAGAGCAAGACATATAAACTTAGAGATAATTAAAAATAACTATGAATGGAAGGTTGTAGGGCAAAAAATTGAGACCTTATACCAAGATTAGTGCTTAGTTAAATTTAAAACTATATGCGAGTAGGAATACACCCGAATAAGAAGGACTCCTCCATTAAATCAAATTATTTCCATCAGGTCATCATCCCGGTATATATTCCAAATAACGAGGGGTATTTTAAAGATGCTTTTAAGATTCTAAAACTGTCCATAAAATCTTTGTTAGCCAGTATTCATAGCAGAACCTATATAACTGTAATTGATAACGGATCTTCTTCTATAGTCTATGAGTATTTGGTGAAGTTAAAACTCCAACACCAAATACAAGAGCTCATTTCTCTAGATAATGTTGGAAAAATAAATGCCCTATTTAAGGGCATCAGTGGACATAAGTTTAAACTTATTACGCTTGCTGATGCAGATGTTTTGTATCTCCCACACTGGCAAAAAGAGACCTATTCAATTTTTGAGACCTTTAGTGCTGTAGGTGTTGTTTGTCCTACACCATCGTCAAAAAGTTATTTACATAATAATCAAGGTTTACTATTAAGAAGCTTATTGAATAAAGATTTGTATTTTAAGGATATAAAAAATCCTCAAGACTTAAAAGACTTTGCCCATAGTATCGGTAATAAAGACTTTTATAATAAGTATCAACTAGAGCAATTTTTGGTTTTAAAATCTCATAGAAAAGAAGTTGTAATTGGCGCAGGTCATTATGTGGCAACGTACAACGGTGAGTTACTATACAAACTAGATTTAAAAAACACAAACGTAAAAATGGGCCAAGTAGGTATGAGTAGATTTGATAATTTGAGTAGAAAGTATGGCTACTTGAGATTAGCCACTACAGTTTCCTATGCTCAACACATGGGGAACGTTTATGAGAATTGGATGAATGAGAAGTTGAAAAACGAATCTGAAAAAGTTTGTGAATTGACAGAACCTCAAATTAAGCAAATTGGTAAGACATCACTCTTTATCTATGCCATATTTAATAAAATAGGAAGTCACATTTTTAAGATAAAATCCTTTAAATATTGGTACCTTCGAATTAAAGGACTTAATCCTCTGGCAATAAAACAATATTAATTGTGGGTGGACCTGAAAGCTCATTGAAAAAAGAAATAATACTTGTGAGTCAATATCCTCTACCTTATGATAAACAGGGAAGTTGGACTAATCTCTACAATTACTATTTAGATAGTTCATCTAATTTAATAAATGGCATTATATGCCCCTCACCAAATGAG
>DNTK01000489.1 GCA_003508755.1 Bacteroidales bacterium
ATGTGAAATTGGACCGGGTATTCCCGGTCCAGAAAGCCCATAAAACAATATTCTTCTCTTAAATTAAGAATATGAAAGTCCAAGTTTTGCTCCCCGTAAGAGCAAATGATTTATATTACAAGCGATTTAATATCTTCTTCGCATCCGCTTTGTAGTAGCCATCTCCCTTAGCAATCGCAGAAAAAGATTCCTGGGCTTTTTCGCGCTCATTGGTTAGAAGATAACACAGGCCTAAATACCATGTGGCCGATTCGACAAATGGGTTGGGATTTTGGTCAATTATTTTTTGAAAGCGATCATGGGCTTGTTTGTAGTTTTTAAGCTCCATATGTGAAACTCCTGCATAGAGGTTTACGCCAATTTTCGATTCATCATTGGCAAGAATGTCTTCAAACAAAGCAATGGCTTTTTCATACTCCTGGTTTTCGTAGAATGTCATTGCTTCAAATAGCATGTCGCTATTGCCACCTGCATCCCTGAAGCTCACTGATGATTCGACAGGTTGGTAATACAAATCCATAATGGTTTCAGATGAATAATTGTTTCCCAATAGAAAAAAGATCAGAAGAACAGCTGAAGCCACGGTACCTACCGATATATATGCCCGCCTGTAAAGTTTCTTTATCATACCTTTACCATTCTGAGCAGTTTCATAGATATCATCATGTATCGTTTCAAGCTGTGCCTTTAACTCGACAGAAGATCTGTCGGATAAAACAGCATCGATTTTTCGGTGAAAATCAATTTCTTCTTGTAAAGCCGGATTGCCTTCGATTTCTTTCTGAAACCAAGCCTTCTCTTTGGAAGACATTTCGTCAAGCAAATACCGTTCAATGAACTCGGTGTAATCGATCTCGTGTGTCATAACCTTAGGGGTTCGGAATAAAACATTACTGCATCTTGCCCTTAAACTTTTTTACAGGGCCAAACTAAATAACTAAAAATAACTCGTATTACCTGGATGAACCAGTTGATTATACTTTTACATACCTTACGCATTGTGCATATGGCATATCCATACTACGCTCTATCTCTTCCATAACACACTCCATGGAGTTGTTGTGCTATGGTCGGAAAAGTGGGCGAGATAAAGTAACAGAGGGAGATTATTGAGTGCCGTCAAAACCAAAAGAGCTTTACCTCGCCCGGGGGATTATAGGTAAATTTTTTAATACATCTTGTTGCTATATGTTGGCACACACATAGCGTTGCTATTATTTTGAATCTAAAAAACTTCACAAACAGGCATAATTGACTTTTATTAAGGGATTGAGCAGTTAAAACCAGGAATTTTTAATTACTCGCCTGAGTGGGGTAAAAATTATTTATTCTATTCTCTTACCATACCACCTTGTTCCTCATTACCTCCTTTAATTTGAAGTAAGTTTTCAATGGTTAAAATTTCTTTTTGGGTTGATTTAGTTGTTTTCGTTTCGAAAAATGTGGCAAAAATTCTCATTGTCTTACGGGTTAAATGAATAATCATTTCTTGTGCTTTCAATAGTAAGTACCACTCTTAACCAAAATGTCACTGGAATTTTCTATTTATTTTGATATTATTTTATCAGATTCACATTATATAATTGATTTTCTGATGTTTACAAGTTACAAAAAATATTGTATTTTTTAGTATTTTAGAAAAAGAAGCAAATCCACTAAATGAAATATAAAGTAATTATCATATTCGCTTTTTTAATATTAGACACTTATATTGTCTCTGCTGTGATTGACAGTGTATTGGTTGATTCAGTAAAAACATTGAATAACCTTGGTATCGATCATTTTTATAACGGTGATTACGAGAAAGCAGAGGAGCTGCTAAGAAACTCCTTGAGGATTAAAAAAAATATTTATCCATCAAATGATATTAAAATTGCCAACAGTTACAACAATTTGGGAGTATTGAACCTCAATAGGTGGCAGTTTAATATTGCTTTAGAATACTTTAATATTGCTAAAAACATTTATGAGGAAAACAAAAACAAAGCAGTGATTGCTAATATCTATTCAAACATTGGCAATGTTCACAGATTAAAAGGAGATTATACTCAAGCAGCAGAATATTATTCCAAGACTATTGAAACATTAAAAGGTGAAAGCACTCCAATTGCTATTAAAAGGCGTGCAGAAGTTCTGAATCGTTTTTCGCTTTTAGAAATCCAGAGAAAAAACTACAACTCTGCAGTTTCACTGATTAATTCAGCTTTAAATGAGTTTCACTTTGATATTGAAGTTGCTGATAAAATGGTCACATATCATAATTTGCTTTCAACGGCCTATACAGCATATGAGTTGTCTGGAAAAACTGATAGCAGCATAATGTTCTTAAATAGAAGTATTGATTTATTTAATACCCAACCCAACCAAACAAATCAAAATTTAAGCAACACATATAGAAAACTTACAATGCATTATTTGCATTCAGGACAGCTTGATTTGGGCTATGCAGCCTTAAAAAATACGCATACAATCTTCAGTGATTTTGCATTAGACTCTCTCTTATATTTTGATATTGCAATACTGTATGCTGAATATTACAAGCTAAAAAAAAACTACACCCTTGCAATTGACTATTATAATCAAGCAGAAAAAGTTATTACCAAAGAAGACTATTCTTCATCAAGTCGATATTATTTTTCAAATGTGAAAGCTATTTCATTACTAAGAGATAGAGCAAGATGCTTTATCGAATGGCACCTTAGCAGTCAAGTCTCAAATTATCTATTAGAGGCGCTAGAAAATTTAAAAAAATCAGCAAAATTAATCGATCAATCCCGCAATAGTTATCTTTCTATTGAAAGTAAACTATTGCTGGCCGAAAACGAAAGCGAGGTATATGAAATGGGGTTCAGCTGTGCCTATCAACTTTTCGAGATTACCAAAAACGATAAGTACCTCAATGATGCCTTTTATTTTGCTGAGAAGGGGAAGTCTTCTGTGCTGAGTGGAGCAATTACCGAGGAGAGAGCAAAAAGTTTTGCCAATATACCGGCTCACCTAATTCAAAAAGAGCAAGCGCTAAAGCGTGAATTGGCGTTTTACAACGAAAAAATTTATACGGAAAATACAAAAAGAAAACCTGATACCATAAAGCTTGCCACCTGGAAAAACTACTTGTTCGATTACAGCCGGGAAAACGAAGAACTAAAACAGTTGCTTGAAAGGCAATACCCTGCATATTTTAAGCTCAAATACAAAGATACATTCACAGGAATATCCAGGATACAGAAAAAACTTGATCGGTCTACAACGCTCATCGAGTATACTCTAACCGATAGTATACTTTACACTTTCGTTATCAATAAAAATGAAATCTATTTATACAAATCTCCCTGCAAAGACTCACTGAAAAAGAACATCAGGAATTTCGTCGCATCGTTTAACCAGTTCGATTTTACCTCACAGGGTGCCAATACTTATCGGGATTATGAAAACCAATCGCATACTATCTATAAAAGTCTGCTAGGGTTTATTCCTGATGATATTTTAAAAAAGAACCTGGTTATTATTCCCGATGGAATTCTGTCATATATACCCTTTGAGGCGTTAGTTATTAAAAAGAATAAAACTGCCCCAGAGTCATTTGCCGCAATGAATTATCTCGTTCTGAACCACCCGGTATATTATTCCTATTCTGCTGGTTTGTATGTAGATGCCATTGACCATACCTCCAGAAAGTTTCGTAATGAAACATTGGCAGTGGCTCCCGAATATAATTATAAACCAAGGGGAACAATTAAATATACCCATAACAACGAAGCCCCTCCGGTCAGAAATAGCTTGCATCCCCTTCCCCATGCACTTAAAGAGGTAGAACTGGTAGCTGAGTTAACCAACGGTGATGTGATTTCGGGAAAGGAAGCTACAGAACCATACTTTGTGAAAGAAGCACCAAGATACGATGTTTTGCACCTGGCAATGCATACGCTAATCGACGATAACAATCCCCTTTATTCGAAACTTGTGTTTTACAATAAAGAGTATACTTCGGATGCCGGTTTATTAACTACAAACGAGATATTTGCATTACGACTAAAGGCAAAACTCACTGTTTTAAGTGCCTGCAGCTCCGGTGAAGGAGAATATAACAAGGGTGAAGGTGTAATGAGTCTTTCAAGGGGGTTTTTCTATGCAGGGTGCCCAAGTTTGATAATGACACTCTGGAAAGTTGAAGATAAATCAGGGCAACTGCTCATGAAAGCCTATTATAAATACTTAATAAAAGGATATTCAAAATCTGCTGCTTTGCAAAAAGCAAAAAAAGAATACATCCTACTAGCCATGGAACAAAATAAGCATCCGTTTTTTTGGGCCTCCTATATTCTAATTGGTAATAACAAACCCATTTATTTATCCTATCTATGGCCGGTTGGCATTGGGGTATTAGTGATATTAATGTTTTTTGCCGGAAGAAGGATCCGTAAAAAAAAGCCTGAATTGCCCCAACCTACCGTTGCTTAAATTCTGGATCATTTTTTATGAGTTCCTTTAAGGTTGATTTGCATTTGTACTTTTTAGTGCGGACGGTTTTTTCGCTTTTGTAGTTCATTTTAACAGCGATTTCGTCATTGCTGAATCCTTCGGCCGACCACATAAGGATATTCCGGCAATCCTCCCCAAGTTTTAAGAGGTATTTTCTTATGAGTCCAAGCTCAAGCTCATTTTCAAGTTCCACATCAGAGGGGTGATCTTCACTGGAATCGTGTTCGGAGTGTTGAACATATCGTTCGTGTATATCCGCGCTGCGTAGGTGTTTCAACCAAATTCTTTTGGATATTCCTATTAAGAAGTTTCCAAAATCGTAATCTATTTCCAGTTTATTGGCATCTACAAGTTTGTATATCACCATAATGGCTTCCTGAAAAATATCCTTCGCATCCTCCTCTGTTCCTCCATTTTTTACAATGTAGCCAAGCACTTTGGGGAAATACTCCTTATAAATTTCTGTGAGAGTTCTATGGTCCCTCACTTTTATGCCGGCGATAAGTTGCTCAAGTTTTTTGTTGCCCACTACTTTGTAAAATGAGATGCCAAAATTGTACGAAGGGTTTGGCAAAAAAGTTCAATAAGATTTAAGTAAAGATAACTAATTTGCACATTAGAGTTCCGCGGCCAGCAGCATTTCTCGATAAAGAAATGGAATAATCATGACTTTTAAACTCCAGAATATTAATCCGCATAACCTCTGGCTAGTATAGAATATTACCCCCAGAAAGCATACTAAATAGACAGAAAAGTCGTTTACCACGTAAAGGAGTCGATTGTTAATAATTTCAAAAAAGTTCATTATTTAGAGCTTATTTTTTACCTTTCGGCTTGACACTGTTCATTGTTTTTTCTATATTTAATAGGAAGTAAATCAATATATTATTGACTGCAAGCTTTGGGAACAAACGATAACATATACGATAAACTGCATGAGTTTCTGGGAACAGAAGAACAAAGCATTAATATCATGGAAGAAAGTATTGCATCTGAGACCCAGTTGGAATATTTTGAATGCTCCAGAAGCTTTATCAGTAAACGTTCCGAAGAAGAAATTATTCGAGATAAAGATCAATTGCTTGACTTGAACATGCCTCTTGAGAAAAAGAAGCTTGCCTTGCTTGAGCTCGCATCCCTTAATAACATTGAAGCATACAGAGCCATTGAACGCTACTTAAACCATCCTGACATTAAATTATACGATTGGGCTTGCATGGCATTACAAGAGAGCAGACTTCAACTTGAAAGCCAGTTACTGGATGAAAACAAAGTGTTAATTACCACTGGATTAGGCGGAAAGGGATTTAAATTAAGGTATTTTATTGTGCTATTTACCCCAAATGGGAAAGCCCTCAGTAAGAATCAAAAATCAATTATTAAAAAAGAACTGGAATTTTGCCTGAGAACCAATAACTCAGAGCTTGAAGATATTGAATTTGAAGATGCTTTTGCATCCGTATTGTGTATGATTCCCCTCAATGTGCCTCCGCAACCGGTATTTCAGGCAGTTATCAAGGAATGTAATGTTTTCGGCAACTTTCTTTTCGATGATTTTATTATAACGAATATGAAGGCACTTAGCGGAGAAGAGATTCGAGAAGTTTTAACAGAGAACAACATTTATTAATTTTGCGGTAAAACATATTATCGCATGAAGCACATCGTAAATATTTCACTGCAAATCCTTCCGTCATCAACAAACAAACATCCATACGATATTGTAGATAAAGCAATAGAGGTTATAAAAGCTTCAGGCTTAACACATAAAGTGTGCCCGTTTGAAACCGTTATGGAAGGCCCCTATGACGAAATCATGGAAACCATAAAACAGGTGCACAAAGTTTGTTTTGAATATGGTGCAGACTCAATCTTTGCAAATGTAAAAATGCAATTATCAAAAGAGTCTGATGTTTTTATCGATGATAAAACAGGAAAGTACGAGTAGATTACTCTTCTCTTGAGCTTTCTGCTGCAACGCTCACTTCCAGATCTTCGAAATCAACATCGGTATAATCTTTTTCCTGTGAATTTTCGATTTCGGGTTCAACAGCAGCTTCCTGGATTCCCTGACCTTGGGAGTTTTGAATAAAATCAAGTACTTCTGTTAAGCCATCTTTAAATTTGTCGAAATCTTCTTTGTATAAAAAGATTTTGTGCTTTTCATAAAAATACCTACCCTCCTTGTTAAACCGCTTTTTGCTTTCGGTTATGGTAAGGTAGTATTCGTTCTTTCTGGTTGCCTTAACATCAAAAAAGTAGGTCCTTTTACC
>DNTK01000026.1 GCA_003508755.1 Bacteroidales bacterium
CAATCCACCTCCAAGATTAATGGCGGTGGTAGGTACATTCTGAGCCTCGATTCTTTTGCTCTTGAAGGGATACAATCGTGGCAGCTGTAAACTGCCATCAAGCCGCACCTCATAGGATGTGTTACCCCGGAAGCCTTGCCCAATTTGGGTTTCGAACCGCCCCCCAAATCCGATGTTAAGTAGCTCAGCGCCCTTAAAAGTGTTTCTGTTTGTAAACGAAAACAAAATACCCGGACCAGCAAAGTTGTTCGATTTAAAATTGGCATTGAGTTCTCCGCTAAAAGACATTTTGCTCAATGGAACAAGTGTTAAACGGGCATTCAGTTTATTGGATAGGGAATCATCCTGTATGTAGGCAATATTTACAAATTTATATACTTGCAGACTTCGGATATGATTGAGTGTTTTGAGGTGATCCTCCCGGTTGTATAGGTTGCCTGGTTGAATATGCACTGTATTGGCAACTACCCTTGGATTAATGTATTGCTCGGGCGAGAGATAATATAATTTGTTTACCAGTTGGGTATCCGCATCAAAAATTGAATCAAAATAAAAATTGTCCTCAATAAACACCTCGTTAATGCTATACTTATTATAGGCATTGCCGGGTGTTTTAGGCTTGAGTTGCAGCTGCAGATCAACATATCTACCGTTTAGAGTTGTATCAGCAATAAACTCGAAATAATCAGGCCTGAAATAATAATACCCATTGTTCATCAGGTTATTTGCAAATCGTTTTCTGCCGTCAATTAAGCTATTCAGTGTATATGTTCTTCCTCTCGCATCGGTTTTGTGGTTTTCAATTATGGTCCGAATTTCAGAATCGAATTCACTTTTTCCCTGGAGTGTGTATTGAATGCTTCCAATTTTGTATGAATGCCCCGTTTTAATCCGATAGACCGCTTGCTTTTGAAATCGTTTCTCAACAATATCATATTTCACCTCGGCATTGAAGTAACTATGATTAAATAATTCGGTTTTTAAACTACGTGCTATCCGCTCAGTCTGCCTGGAATTATAAATAACCGGCGCTTTACCTACCTTATACTTTAACCAATACTTAAAACCCTTATCTTTTTTTGGTTCTTTGATGGCATTGTGAAAACTCAGGCGTGGGCGCATCCAAAAAAACTTGTTATTATGATTTACTTCTGCCTGTTGCGCAAGGCTAACCCTTATCTCGCCAAATTCTTTGATTTTTTCCTTTTCTATGAAAACAATTTTCCCATTCCTTGCCAAATATTCGTCTTCGGCAAGATGTTTCGTGCCGGTACAACTCACAAATACATGTGAAAAACAGATGAAGACAATATATGAAAGACTATTTTTAATCATGAACACTAATTGAGTCTGCTTCTACATAGTTTTTTCTCTTCTTCCCTTCAAAATCTTTTGAAAACATAATACCAACTCCGGCATTGGTAATATCACCATCAAATAAATCATATATTGAAAGGTTATAAGCTTTCACAAGGTACCTGCCATCTTCATCAATGGTATAATATAAGCGGTAATCGGTATTGTAATTCGATTTGCTTTGACTGGGATTAGCAGAGCCATCGAGATTTATGCGGCTCTCCATTTCAAAGCTTATCCGATCATCAAACAACTTCTTTGATATTTGCACATCCAAATCGGTTGTAGTCCTGCCGCCACGTCGGGCATAATCCTCATAAGTGTTGAGTCCCAGGTTCATATCAACAAACTCGATATTTTCGCTTGTAATATTATTTAGCTGTTGCGATAAAATACTGTTAATGCTGTTGCGGGCAGTGGTAGCGGCTACATCGGATGCACCGGATCCCGAAGCCACATTAGTATTTTCGGCAATGAACCCACCAGTAACCAGAAGGGCAAACACCTGCATATTTCTCTCCTGCTCCATATCGGGGCTCGAAAGTTTATTCAACTTGGAGGCAATCATGGGGGAGTTTCGTTTGTATTCATCAGGCAAATCCAACGAAAAACTAACATTTGGACTCAGCAATAAACCCTCTAAATTACAAAAGAGTTCATAAGGTAATCGCTGATTATATAATGCTTTTTCTTCGGGGCTGTTGCCAATTGCTTCGCTAGACATCAGTGCTAATGAGTTTGTGCGAACAACATGCTTGGCCCTCACATCGACAGCAGCATTGTTAAGGGGACCCGAAAAATATATAACACTCTGAGGTTCAATAGTAAATGTTTTTTTTACCATTTCATAAAACGACATTTCGTAGACTCCATCTACAATCTGAATGTTTCCGGTTAATTCGGTAATTCCGCTGTTAGAAGAGGTATACATCAAACCGCCACTTAATCCAAAGCGAGTGAAGTCGCCCGAGATAGGATTTGTAACGATGGTATATCTTGCACCTGGTGAAAATGTTAGCAAAATATCAAAGCTTCCCCCACGCAAAGCACTGTCGATGGCTCCGCTTACATTTTGAATGTTATCTGAAATAAAAAGTGAGTCGGTGCCTGTATCGTGTCGTTCTGTAAAACGAACTACATCGTCGGCATTGTTCTGTAAAGGATCCTCATCGGGAAATACAACAGTGAAATCCGTATTTTTATGGACTTTTAGCTTAGCATTTACAGTTGGGGAGCTATTTGCCCCCTGTATTGCTGCATTAGCGCTAATAAAAAGTTTTCCGAATAATAGCGGATTTTGTTCAGCTGTTGAATTAAAAACCTGAAAGTAGTCAGAACTTACAATTAGATCATACCTGAAATTGGTGTAGTCTTGTGTGAATATATTCCCATCAAACAACAATTTATTACCTGCTAAATCTTCCACCAAAACTTCCTGGAAATGAATGCCCTGAGTGGAAAGATCGATAGTCTCATCCCTGAATCGAAACGCTGAGCCAATAGGTGTTATTTTTACTACTGCATCTTTCAGTTTTAGAAATCCTTCGATCTGAGATTTTTTCTTGCTGAAATCGGCATTTATATCGGCATCAATTCTTCCTTCTTTTAATTCCAGCTTATTTGTGTCAATCAGGGGTGTGTATTTGGAGATATCAACAATCGACAACTTTAGTGCGTGTTTATTGTTTGAGCGATTCCCGAAGTTACCATTATAGCTTAATTGGTCGTAATTGTTTTTGCCATGTACTAAAGCATAGTATTTGTCGACACTTTCTTCATTAAACTGAATATCGAAATTTCCATAGGGAGTATTAAGCACAGATAAATCATTAATTGTAAAATGGCTTTTTAACAAAGCGCTATTGACCGTATTCAAAACGTTAATTTTACCGGAGATAATACCGCCTGTTAAGTAGGCTGTATCAGAAAAAGTCAGGTATCGGGATGTCTTTGCTAACTCAAGTCCATTGAATGAGATTTGCATTTCGTTCGTTTCGTCGGTAAATTCAATGGACTGGTTTTCTGAAAAAACCCGAACGCTGTTTGTGTGCCATTCTTTGCTTTTAGAATCAAATTGTATTAAAATCTCATCGTTCGTTTGCCATTGCTGATACCCAAGGATTAAACTGTCTGATTCAACTCCAATACGAAGAATGCTATCTTTCTGGGATATGTTTACTGGTATCATGGCCAGTATGTTATCCTGTTTATCAAGGAGTGCGAAATTACTGGAGATACCCTGCTTAAAATCATGGGCATAGAATTCTAGCTTATTTGTTTCTATATTTTTATACCCTAACTTATCGAGACTTAATTCTGCTTTAAAGTTGTTATTGTCTAATTCTATTTGTGCTTTAAGGTTATCCAACTGCAAACCGGTCTTTCTGAAATGAGGCAGCTCTGTCTGCAGTCGAAGTTCCTTATTTTGCAAATCAAGTCTTAAATCAACCGTCTCTACTATCAATGTATCCAGCCAGAGTTTACTTAATAAGCTCTGTATTCTTTCTGGTTTAAAAGCCTCGATTTCTAAAACAAACTGACCCTTTGCATCTGGGAGGTAATCTGCTTCTGGATTCAGGGTTTGAGCTATAAATTCAATGACTTCCTGTTTGATTTTTTCGGCAGGTAAGTTTCCATGTACTTTTAACAGAATACCCGGGAAATTAATTCGTGTTTGATAAAAGCTTTTCAGTCTATTGAGCTCTACTGTGCCAGGCAATTCAATCGATTCATCTTTAAATTCTACATTTAAAGTGTCAAAGTTGCTGTGAATAGCAAGGTGATCTTTTTTCTGAAGAAACTGACCTTTCATGTTTGATTGAAGAAGAACTTTTTGATTTACCAGGCGTAGCGATTGCAGGTCAAAGCCGCGTACATCCAAGGTATGCCAAAAATGAATGCTGTCGTGGCTGATATTTCCATTTATATGAAAGTCTAAATCCAATGCATTGCTCAAATGCTTCGTTTGCAAATTAAACGCATTGGGTACATAATTTACATCCATATAAGTTTTGTCCAGTACAAGTTCTGCAATTTTTAAATCATGTATTTCTCCAATTATACTCAAGCTTTTGAGACTATCCGGTCCTTCCCATTTGCTTTTAATACCGAATTGAGCTCCAAGTTCTCCAGGTAGTGTTTCCTTGAAAAAATCCGAAAGACGGATATTCTCAAGATATAAATCCCCTTCAATACTTTTAAGTGAGCTCTCGACGAATGAAATTGTGTTTGCTGTGATAACAGCATCTTCCTTCATAAAACTAATTGCTGTGAGCAAACTATCCAATTTTCCTGAGATTTGAAATTTCGGTTGCCATCCTTCAAAAATTTTCAACTTCTCTGTGAGTGATTTGCTGGCAAATACCTCTTCAGGATTAACCAGAAAAGTATCCAACTGAGCATATACCTGCATCTCTTCGGGATTCGTAAATGATTGAACATACCCATGCAGTTCCAGCAGGTTCTCACCTGAAGCAAATTGTGCTTTATGCACCTGGAAATTATCTTTTTCTCCATTAATAGCGATATTCAGAGAAATCTTGTCGAGTTTAGTGCTGTCGAGTTGCTTCGATAATTGAGGAACAAAATAGGTCAAATCTTGCTTATCTGCGGTACCAATAAGACTAAATTCTCTAAGCTGCATATTTCTGTAATCTAAGTTGGCCACGGGCACATGCGCATCAACGGAATCTGAAATCCTTCTATTTCTTGTTTCAAGGTTGTTTATTATTATACGCCCCAGGTTTTCATTTAAATCGAGTGTGATGTTCCCATCCAATAGTTCAAATCCTGAAGGAGTATTAAAAGAAATATCTCTTATGCTGCTAACGATACCCTCTCTTCTGACTTCAGTCTCATTAAGTTCGAAGTTCGTATTTTGGAACCGCATCCATGAAGGATTAAAAACATTTAAGGTGTCCGACTCGGCCTTAAGCAACAAAGCCGCACTGTTATTTTTACTTTTAAAATTCCCGACCTGAATAGTCCATCCTCCACTATAATTAATACGATCTGAACTTATTTCAGTCACTGGTGAATGAGCAATGCTCATTGAGGTATCCATGCTGTA
This sequence comes from Bacteroidales bacterium, assembly GCA_003508755.1. GTDB lineage: Bacteria > Bacteroidota > Bacteroidia > Bacteroidales > UBA10428 > UBA10428. The sequence continues at coordinate 5,426 of DNTK01000026.1, forward strand.
ATCCATTACATAGCTGCTATTCTCCAGCTTTAATGATTTTACCTCTACTATTTCATTTCCAATATCTACCAGCGCCTCTTTTCCTTTAATTTCATGGATGAAAGCCTCCAAATAACTGTTCTTGTTGTATTGGTTGAGGCGGATGCGTACATTCTTAAAGTGCAAATGCTCAGGAGTTATAATTGGCAATAAGGAATCCTGCCCTTCTTGCTCTGTTGGTTGTGGAGTAATACTATTGTCGAGTCCTAAGATAACCTCGGAATTTTCCAGTTCTATCTTGTCAAGATTAAACCTTAATAAGGCTATGTTACTTCCCTCTAAATTGGTTTCAAATTTCCCGACTTTTGCATCCAGAAAAGTTTGAGAAACACTATCATGAAAGCGAAGTGATGTTTCATACAGGGCAATTTCTTTCACATCAATATCTAATGCAAAGGTTGACTCATTTTGGCTCGGAGATTTGCTTTCTGAGAACTCAGGTAATAGCGGTTGAAAATTATATTGCCCGCTTTTTGTTCGAATTATTTCACCACTGCTTCCCTTAATCAGGAGGCGCTTAACAACAATTCGTTTTTGAAGCAGCGCGATAATTCCCACTCTTGCTTTGAGTTTTTCAATGGTGATAATATTGTCCGTATCCGAAGAGCTGACCTGGAGGTTATAGAGTAGAACTTTTCCACTCATCCCAATTTTTAATCGTTCGAAGTTTACAGCATCAATTCCATTTTCGAGGAGGATGGTATCAATTACCTTTTTTGCCAGAACTTTTTGAATTGAAGCGAATTGCAATACTATTGCTAAAAGCACCAGAATGGAGACTATCGAATAGATAAAGAGTTTTATAATTTTTCGAAATCGCCTCATTTACGTTTTGAAATAAATTGATCTAATTGGGTGCTTGAACAAAGTTAGTAAATAAAGCATGTTTTCCTTAACCACATTATAAACCAAGAACTCATACCTTGTATTTAAACTTCTTTATATTTTTATTCCTGCGAATGGGAGTAGTTCAAATTGATATTAAACTTTGTTTTGATTATTGTGTTACTCTTATAATAAATTGGGTTAAAATTAAAGTTGTTATGAAAAGATTATGGCTCATTGTCTTTATTCTCGCCTTTATGACAGGCGATGTAAATCTATTCGGACAAAATGTTGTTTCAACTTCAGGAAGACAAATATTGTTAAATGGTGAACCTTATTTAATCAGAGGAGTCTGTTATAATCCCGTTCCAAAGGGAAGTACGACCATTAGCTGGAGTACTTTAACAGAAGATTTACAATTAATGACCGAAGCCGGAATTAATACCATCCGTACTTATTCACCTATTGATAATGAGGCCGTATTGGATGAAATAGCAGCTGCCGGAGTAAAAATCATTATGGGTTTTGGATACAACCAGGGAGGAACTTTTGATATTTTATCCGGAACTTTTATCGATTATATTGAAACATATAAAAACCACGATGCAATACTTTTCTGGGAATTTGGAAATGAATACAATTATCATCCTGAATGGTTCAGTAATAATATCAATATTTGGTACAATGCGTTGAACAATGCAGCCATTGATGCCCAAATTGAAGATCCAAACCACCCTGTTGCAACCGCACATGGTGAACTGCCCGACAATACAGCCCTAAGCCTTTGTCCTGATATTGAAATATGGGGAATGAACGTGTATCGTTGGGATAATCCAAGTACAATCTTCTCCGAATGGGAAAGCACAAGCAATCTGCCTATGTATTTATCTGAAGCCGGAGCCGACAGGTATATGACATCCAGCCAGAATGGCTACTCCCAGGGAGAAAATGAACAAATGCAGGCCGATGCCACTGAGAATATACTGGATGCTATTTTCGACAACCTCGATATTTGTGCTGGTGTAGCCATTTTTGCGTTTAATGACGAATGGTGGAAAGCCGGCAGTCCATCTACACATGATATCGGAGGTTCAGCTCCCAATAGTTCCGGTGTACCCTACGACGGTGCACCAAATGAGGAATACTGGGGTATTGTTGATATTGACCGAAATAAAATGCAGGCCTATGAAGTGGTAAAAACAAAATATTTGGAATATACTACATCCTCAAAATCGACCACCCACCATAAAATAAAGGTTTACCCAAATCCTGCGAAAAACCTTGTGAAAGTTGACTTTACAGCATTGGAGCGCTCAAATATACGATATTCGCTTATAAACGCTGAGGGAAAGAAGATCAGTGAGGGCATTGCTTCCAACGGGTCTGTGCTGTTTAACAACTTAATTTCGGGGGTGTATTTTGTGGTTTTTGAAACCGAGGTGGATCGCTACGCGCAGCAGTTTATTGTCCAGTAAAAAATACCTGACCTCTAGAAAAAACACCTTCTTTTTCAACCAGACATATGCAGTCATTATTTTTATATTAACGCTGAGTGCATCCAGGTGGTATGTGTCAAGAAAGTAATTAAGTCAATATTACCTGTTCATGTTAATTGGCAAAAAAAGAGGCACCTCCGCCTTTATGCAATTAATTCTTATTCAATGAAACATAAAACAAACGATGGAGACATTTTACAAACGCCTCCATCGTATTTATATTTTTTACAATCCGTGATTAATTCTTAGCCATCTAATTAATACCTGTAATGTTCCGGCTTGTATGGCCCTTCGACTTTTACACCGATATATTCGGCTTGAGCCTTGCTTAATTCGGTTAATTCTACACCTAGTTTTGTAAGGTGTAAGCGAGCCACTTTTTCATCAAGAATTTTCGGAAGTGTGTAAACTTTTCCATTGTCATACTTGATACCTGCAAGTGTAGGTGCATTTTGAGCATTCTTCCAAAGATCCATCTGAGCGATAGTCTGATTCGTAAAACTGGCGCTCATTACAAAACTTGGATGACCCGTGGCACATCCCAGGTTTAATAAGCGGCCTTCGGCAAGAACCAACACGCTATGCCCATCGGGGAACATCCACTCATCGTACTGAGGCTTAATGTTTCTGGTTTTAATTCCAGGAAATTTTTTCACCCCTGCCATATCAATTTCATTATCGAAATGACCAATGTTCCCAACTATTGCCCGATGTTTCATTTTCGACATATGCTCAGCAGTAATGATATCGAAATTTCCGGTAGTAGTAATAAATATATCTGCGGTATCGATCACTGATTCGAGTTTTTTTACTTCGTAGCCTTCCATACTTGCCTGTAGCGCACAGATGGGATCAATTTCCGTAACAATAACCCGTGCTCCCTGCCCTTTAAGCGACTGGGCACATCCTTTACCTACATCGCCATAACCACACACGACAGCAGTTTTACCTGACATCATAACATCAGTGGCGCGGTTTAAACCATCGATAAGTGAGTGACGGCACCCGTAAAGGTTATCAAATTTCGATTTCGTTACAGAATCGTTTACGTTAATCGCCGGAAAAGGAAGTGTACCGTTCTTAGCCATTTCGTAAAGACGATGTACCCCGGTGGTGGTTTCTTCAGAAACACCTTTGATGGCATCACGGGTTTTTCTGAAACGTTCTGGATCTTCCGATTGAATTCGTTTCAGGGTTTGCAGTATCACTCCCCATTCTTCGGGTTCATTGTCGGCATCAAAATCAGGAATGCCTGCTGTTTCAAATTCAGCTCCTTTGATGACCATCTGGGTTGCATCTCCACCATCATCAAGAATCAGATTCGGATAACCACCATCGGGCCATTGTAAGGCCTGCTCGGTGCACCACCAATATTCTTCCAATGTTTCTCCTTTCCAGGCATAAACAGCAACACCTTTTGGATTTTCAGGTGTCCCGTTTTTTCCTACAACAATTGCTGCGGCAGCATGATCCTGGGTAGAAAAAATATTACAGCTAACCCAACGTACATCTGCACCCAGCTCAACCAAGGTTTCAATTAGAACAGCTGTTTGTACTGTCATGTGCAAACTGCCCATTATACGTGCTCCCTTGAGAGGTTTTTCGGCACCGTATTCTTCACGCAATGCCATTAGTCCTGGCATTTCAGTTTCAGCAAGCTCAATTTCTTTCCGGCCCCAATCAGCTAGTTTAATATCAGCTATTTTATAGGTTAAGGTCTCTGTTAATGTTGTGTTTTCCATACTATCTATTTGCTTTTATCTGTCTAAAATATTCTTTAATATCAATTCTATCAACGCTTATCTGATTCTTTAATTGTTCCAATGAATCAAATTTTCTTTCTTCCCTAATACGCTTAAAAAACCTCAAGGTTAGGTGTTTATCGTATAAATTTCCGGTAAAGTTAAAAAAGTTTGCCTCAATTACCTTTACTCCTCTGTTATCAAC
>DNTK01000025.1 GCA_003508755.1 Bacteroidales bacterium
TCCAGAGCTACTTCAATTCTGTTAAGCTGATTTCATGAGTCAATCAAACCTGCTCCACGTGCAATGGGTTTAAATCGTTTTCAAGAAAAATTAAAATCAAGGAACGACGATCACGTCCCCACGTTGCAGCACGATATCCTGCTCCAGGTTGTTGCCTTTGAGCATTTCCTTGTAGTCAAAACCTATTTTTTGAGTCTTATCTCCTTGATAGCGAAGAATATGGATATCACGCTCAGCGGCAAATGGCGTCAACCCTTTGGCCTGGGCAAGGACCTGCATAACACGAGCTTCCAACGTGATTGGAAACTCACCGGGATTCTTAACCTGACCGATGACATAAACCTTGAGGCTGTTGATTTTTTTTAAGATCACCGCGACCGATGCATCCGGTATGTATTCCGCCAATTTTTTCTTGATTACCTCTCGAATCTCGGGCACTGACATGCTCGCCACGTTTACATCACCAATTAAAGGAAAAGACAAAATGCCGTCTGGCGGAACGATCAACTCACGGCTGAGGGCTTCATCCCTCCATACAGAAATTTCCAGCACATCTCCTGGGCCGACATGGTAGGATTCCGCTTGAATGGAAGAACTGAAGGCCAAAAGCAGCATAACTATTAAAAAAAACAACGAATGTTTCTTCAGCATGGACCCTCCCTGTAGACTGCTCATCTATAATCTTTAAAGCGTCGGACCAACCTGCGCCAGACGCGGATCGTCGTTTTGATCAGAAAATCGATATCATACCCTTTACACTCAAAATGAGAACTATGGCAGAAATCGACAAATTAATTGATTTTCTTCGCGATTCGCCAACTAAAACCTCAAAACTGTAATACAAAATAACTGTTTTTACTGCAACGAGGCCCAATAGATAACCTTTTAAAGCGACATCAGGCAAATTTGAGATCAAGATAATTACAAAAATCACCAAGAAGTCCAGCGTGGAACTCTTGAACCCATTGGATCTCCTCGTGAGCTTCATCGTCAGAAAAACGGATACCAAAAGCAGCAAATATAAAAAATTATAGATCGTGATGAAAATGACGCCAATGGATGAATAAAGACTTTGGTCACAATTAAAAATCAAAAACGGGGTGAACAGATAAAGCGCAATTTTCGACACTCTATTCAGAATTTTTTTATCAAGGAGCCACGCCAATAGCAATAAAATAAGAAAACTGCCGGAAAGGATGGAAAAATAGGTATCGCGAGGTGTTGGAAACATTGCATTGAATAAAAGCAATAAAGGTACACCCAACTTAACAATCCCGAAAGAAAACTTTATGATCTGGCCACGATCCTTGAATGGGTCAAACCAGGCTTTCGTCGCATTCAAGAATCCATCATGGTTGATATGATGTCCGGATTTATGGAAAATATGAAAAACGCCCAAAACAGTACATGCAAAAAGAAGATAGGCGAGAAGCACAATCCAATCATTTGTCCCGTGGTAACCAACTGCAAATAAAACAAGAAGTGATTGCGTAAAATAAATGATCAATACCGCTTCGGTGTGATAAAAACCGATTGCCATCAATTGATGGTGAAAATGGTTTCTGTCTGCGGAAAAGGGAGAGCGCCCGGCCGCCAGGCGTTTGATCATGACCGTCAATGTATCCAATATGGGGATGCCAAGAATGATCAACGGCAAAAATACGCTGATGGCTGCGGACAGCTGGGACAATTTTACTAAAAGCACCACCGCGACAAAACCGAGAAACTGACTGCCCGCATCACCCATGAAGAGCTGGGCGGGATAGCTGTTGAACCTTAAAAAACCAAGCACACTCCCACCAACGGCAATGGCTATCACCACCGTTACCCAGTCTTTTTCTAACACACCTAAGTACCCGATACACAGGAATATCAGGAGCGCCATGCCGCCTGCCAACCCGTCAAGGCCATCGGAAAGATTGGTTGCATTGGTGACGCCGACGATGACAAATATGGTCAGCGGAATTGCCACCCAATCCGGAAGAATGGTTCCGGGTGCCAAAAAACCGCCTAAATCACTGATTTTTATTCCACCGACCAACGTGATGACCAGGGCGGCCATCGCCTGGCCCAATAGTTTAAGATTGGGTCTCAGGTTTTTTACGTCATCGGCCACACCGAAGAAAACAATGATCAATGCTCCAATCAAAAGCCCTCTGACAAAAGGTGTTTGTGGCGCCCACAGCATGATCGGGACGAATGCGCCCACCGTCATTGCCATCCCCCCGCATCTTGGCATCACCTGTTCGTGAACTTTGCGGTGATTTGGCTTGTCCATGGCTTGGAGTTTGACAGCCAATTCACGGCTATACGGCATAATGGCAATGGTGATAATGATGGATATCAGCAGGGTGGTTAAAAACAGCATATGTGCATCTTTAATGTTTAAATTTTCAGGCCGGTGATAATATTTGAAAATTATCTGAAAATTGATGGTCCAGTAAAAAGTCGTAAACAGTGTCACTCCCGCGACGGCGGGAGTCTATAACTGTCTGAAACTTATGGATCCCCGCCTGCGCGGGGATGACAAAAAAGAGGACAATTCGACTTTTTACGATTCCATCAAAATTGCAAAAACCAGCCAAAGGCAAATCGCTTTAATTTAAGCAATTTGGGTGCCACATGTAAGGGACAGCCAGCACAAAGTGGCAACGTCGCTGGAACCATAATAATCCCATCAACTTGGAACCATTACAACATGAAAACACAGTTGATTCAGATTAAAATAACCAATTGGATTGTAACTTTTTTTTCATATACATCGGAACATTTATGGCGGCAGATAACCAGAACACCTTGAAATTTACTTTGCGAAAACACGTTTTGGTGGTTTATTTTTGATATTCAATGGATTGTTCAAGCAAAACACAAATGTCGCGCAGGTTCTAACGATTATATGTGCGGGCACTACCTTCTTCTATTTCCGGTCAGCTGATGACGGAATTGGCCGAGCTTGCGTAATGGCTTCAGCAGCAAGGTAAATGGATATGGTTCGATCTCGTTGATCGTCCATGCCAATCGGTCCTTACGGTTGGCTTTGATTCGATTGCTGAGCGATGCATTGCTGATTCCCCCCGTTCTCATCTTGACCAGCACTTTTGGAATATAGGTGCTGGTGATACGGTGCTTTAACAAGAACCGGAGCATGAGTTCGTAATCTGCCGCCGATCCCAGCGCCAGATTGAACCCACCCAATTTATCATAAACCCGCCTGCGTACAAAAAAGGTCGGATGGGGGGGCATCCATCCCCAATAAAACCGCCGCCGATCAAATTCGGCTGATTTCCAGTACCGAAAAACCTCTTGCGCTTCCGAATTTTTGATGTAAACCAAATCGCCATAGCAGGAATCGAGGTTATCCTCATCCAACGTCTTAACCACACTCGCTATAACATCCGGTGACGGATAAAAGTCATCTGAATTTAAAAAGCCCACAACATTTCCGCTCGCCGCCGCCAGCCCTTTGTTCATGCCATCGTAAACACCTCGATCCGGACCGTATATCACCTTGGATTTCTTGGATTCATATGTGCCCAGAAGGTCCACAGTACCATCCGTCGAACCACCGTCCACGATGATGTGCTCGACAGGATAGGATTGGGCCTGAATGCTCGCGATGCAATCTCCGATGGTGCGTCGTCCATTCAACACACTGGTGATAATGTTAATTCGAAGCATAAAAAAGCCTACACTATTATCAGTAGAACCAATTTCATTGTTAATATAGATGGTTTGGCATATTTATAGATGTTAATTTATCCGGCCCCAACCGCTAAAACAGAACAAACTCGATTGACAATCATACCTATGCCTAGAAATCAGTATTAAAATAGATACTGTCAAAACGCTCCATCATTTGTTGACATAATTGTTCAATATCTTCAGACAAATCGACTTTAATTCCTTTACCAATAGAAGATGAACGAACCTGTTTAATGCATCTATCTCCAGGAAAGACTTCTCCTATCCAATTATAGATTCGTTTCATTACCACTGAAGGTCTTACCACTAAATCTTCATATTTACACAAAAATACACGACTATCGATGTCATGTTTATGTTCAAAATAAAAATTATTCCTGACAAACCAGAACAGAGCAGCTGCGTCATATGGGTCCATTTTATCATCATAACTTTTTTTTAAAATGCTATAGATATGTTGTGGAACACGCTCACATTGCCAGTCGCTTAATTTTCTATCTAAAACACTTTTTAAATCTTTAATACCATTATTTATACCAAACTTATAGATATTCGAAAGTGACACATCTCGATAATTTCTATAAATCCATATAGCTCTTGCATTTTTAAAATAATCCAGTATAAAATCAAGGTTTTGACTTTCTACAAGAGGCTTAATCACTTTTATTGGAAAAGGTTTGGAATCTAAAATTTCCTCTATTTCATTTAAAGGTTTAAGTCTTAGTTTATTTTTACCACAACCCGTGACTTCGGACTTCTCACTAAACACATAGGTATTGATATCTCTATGAAATATTTGTTTTAGCAACGTTGTTCCGGAACGTTGGCATCCGACAACCGAAAGGATTATTTTGGTTGAATCTTTTTTTTTATTCAATATCTCATTGTAACTTATCTTCATTTTCTTTATTACTTCAAAAAGCAATGTATCATAATTTAGTTTTTTCATTATTCAAAACCTTAATTTACTAAAATATTATGATAATCATAAGATTCCAATGTCGCACACAGTATGCTGTGACTATGAAAAAGTTTTCGAGAGGCTTTGACAATGCTACAACTCTTTCATTTATCAATACAACGGCATAGCTTGTTAGGCTATCCACGAGCCAAATATCGTTCAATTTAAGAAATTTTTATTCGTGGAAAAATGATTCCCACCTAGTTCCTTTAAATTCATTTTCTAAATCATCAAAGTTAAGGATGTCGTCTGATAGAGATGCTTTTGATTGTTTGAAAGTACTTGGCTTAATTTTTATTTTTTTGACTTGAAGAAAGTCTTGCACACGAGAAAATTCTTTTTCTCTGTTTGCAACCATATTTTCATATAAAATTTCAATATTTGGATGAGAAGAAAAAACATTATCGTGTTCACTCTGCCAATTCTCCATTCTATTAAAGAAATTTTTACACTCATCAGGATTTATAATCATTGCTGGTGGTTTTTTACTTTTACCAGAGACATCAACCCAATTTTCTGTTTGAAGAGCTCTTCGATGTGAGAGAAATGTTCGTAACATATTTTGTCGCTTAAGGTGGATAATCTTTATGTCTTTATTCCTTATTAAATATTCCCATACTTTATATCTTGAATCGTTTTTTGCGTGGAAATAAAAGATTTTAAAACCTACGGAAGAAAACTTCAATGGCGGTGGTCGAAACACATGATATTTAAGAAATATTTCAGGACTCGTTTCAGCTAACTCAATTTTAATATTATTTATTAAAGGAAGTTTATTAAAAGCCCAAAAATCCCAACCGATACTGTTTCGAAAACGAAATAGTTCTCCAAATACAAAAACTCGACTATGCATGTTTAATGCAGATCTTAGATAATTTGTTCCACTTCTGGGGCCACTAAGTATTATAAATTTTGTAAATTTATCATGGCCATGGAATATGCCTGAATCGGAACTAAGATAATAGAAATAAAGCCAAAGCGATTTAAGACCGTTACGAATATTATGGCGGTTTATTTTCATAACTCAACTTCCTAAATTAACGGCCAGAGACTTAACTTTGAAGATACTACCTTGAAATGAATTATGTAAAGACTTGATGAGCCCAAGTCTTTGCTTACTGAACTCGAAATTGAGCGCAACAAAGAAATCTCCATAGTTAGATAGTGTCCATCCAGCAGCCTAACCGTTTGATATAAATAAAAATAGCGCATTTTGTGCTGGAATTTTCTCAGTGTTTGTAGTATAAGGTATTTCCCCAAACACCTAAAATAACTACAAAAACAAGATAGGGACCAAACACAAAATGCGCAAGAAACGACAAAAACAGATGCCGCTGATTGAGCCCGCTTCCGGTCACCCTCAGGAAATGGAGTTGGAAATCATCAGCCAGCTCATTGATAATACGCCTACCATTTGTGATTATGTTCTTCAAGATCTCAACGAAGAAAAGGTTGAAAAACAAAATACAGTAGCAGAGGGAATGAGTGCCGACCAGGTGATCAGGGCAGCGGTGGTTATGCGACTCTAAGCTTTTACGTATGAGCAACTGGCTTTTCATATTTATGATTCCCGGGCGTTGAGACGTTTTTGCAGAATCGGCATTGCTGACAAAGGATTTGGGAAATCCGCTCTCAACGCGAATATCAAAAGACTTTCCCC
>DNTK01000552.1 GCA_003508755.1 Bacteroidales bacterium
TCAACTGCATTGGTACTCCAGGGAGTTATCATTTCTTTACGTGGGCCAATAAATTTCCCTTCAATTTCTAACACATCAAGATGAACGGCTCCCGAAAACAACCAACATAACTTTTGGATGTTAACAGCATTTAGAGGTTGGGGAGTTTCTACAGCGATGATATTAGCCTGTGGATTACGAAAAAAGACTACCATATTTTGAAGATCAGAATATTAATTTCGCTGCAAAAGTACGTTTAAAGTACAAAAGAACAAAAGTAGGCGTCTGCAAAAGTTTAACAATGATTCAAAATTATGTTAATATCTTATTCCGCTTAATCCGATAATCAAAAACGTGCTTGGTTTGTCCGGTATTTTTACCGACAATCTAGTTTTTTACGCTCCGCAAAGCCTTTCCATATGCTTTAAGGTAAGCCATTCCCAGCTTATTCCAGTCGAACTGTATGGATGTTGCTTCCACCTTATTTCGCTGGGTTATCCTGTCGCGCCTTGTAACACGCACAAAACGAAACATCAGGTTGGCCAGGTTTTCAGCGGCATCATGAAAATCAACTCCCTTTCGATTAATTACATAGAGCCCTGCTTTATCGCTCTCGGGAATATTGTTAGCAACATAGGATCCAAATCCGGCTAAATCGCTTGTAACTGAAGGAATTCCACTGGCGCAGCATTCAAGTGGTGTGTAGCCCCAGGGTTCATAATAGCTTGGAAATACACCTAAATGACAACCCCTGATAAACTGATAATACTCCATTCGGAAGAGTGGATTTGCCGTAGAAATAAAATCGGGGTGATAAACTATTTTAACCCTGTCTTCTTTAAGATTAAGCAAGTTGCTTCCCTTTAAGAAATTCATGATCTCATCCTTGCCTTCATCAAGGAGTTCATGCGTTATAACCGTAGGAAGGTTTTTGGACTTCCAGTATTGTATATTTCGCCTTATTTTTAAGGTAGTATAATCATCGAGCAAGGAATTCAAATCGGGAACCTTGAAACCTTTTTCGTTCGAAATTACATAGTTGAAAAGTTTTTGGGACAGATCGCTGTTAAGCTCATCGCAGTTGCGCTGAATTTCTTCCATTAGTGCTTTATGCTGCAGCACTTGTGGATTAAATCCGGAAATAGGGTTTCGGGTAATAAAGAACATAACAACCGTCATTTTCGACTTGGATTGTTTAAGCTTATAATTCAGCCTAGCCAGAGCTTCCAGGGTTAAGTCATATCCTTTATTAACATATTCGTAGCGTCCAGAGGTAAAGAAATAGAGCGTTTTGTTTAAATCGAAAGAATAACTTTGAAAGAAGTGACCTCTTACGAATTCGTTGATCTTTTCCTTGAAGGAAAGATGTAGATTCTGGAATTCATGCATGGCCTCAAAACGGTCTATGTTTAATCCATTGGGCAAATAGAGGTCAGGTTCCCGGCCTAATAAATATTTGCATTCCTCACCGGTAATTTCGCTTACTGTAGTAAATACATGGCATCCATGGGCAGCTGCACGTTCAATATGAACAACTGCTTCAATATTAAAGTGTTTGGATTCTTTCTCCCAATCGTACGTAGGCAGATTGCTGTAGAATCCTCTGTCGTTCATGGCAAGGTAGCGCCCTAACATAGTTGCATGGGTAGTAAATACAATACTTATCGGTAACTTATCTCGCCTGATTTCAGGAATAGGAGTTGCACCCATCCACTCGTGAAAATGCGCAATCACTTTTTTTCCATAGGATTTCTTATCGGTAAATAGCTTTAAAAATTGGTGAAACTGATGACCAAACAAAACAATTTGATTAAGCAACTCGTCGTTATCGGGCAATGAAATTCCGTGATGCTCCCAGAACAAATACTTTAATTCTCCTAAATAGGGGTAAGAAACACTAAAGTCGAACAAAACAGCCTTAGGTCTCCCTTCGATGAGCCATGTTCCATAGTGGGCTTTGTGCCCTTTTTTGTTCATCTCATCAACGGTTTGTGCAATGGGATCATCCGAATCGTAGATGGGTTCAAATAATGCAGCTGCATTGGCTTCGAAATATGGCCCAAACAGAACATAGTTATCATAATCCCAATGGTCTAGTACAGACGGTACCTTCGACTTTATTACAGTATAAATACCGCCCACTTGATTGCAAACCTCCCATGCTGTTTCGAACAGGTAGGTTTTTGTCATTTCTTCTTCGGAGATCTTTTTAATGTAGTAACCCTTTGATTGAGAAGGCTTTTGCTTGGTGCTGTGTTGTTTCATGTGCGCAGGTTTTTAGATTATGATTGGTTTCAAATCGTAAACTATGTGTTTAAATTAGCGATATTATTGAAAAAAGCGAACTAAAATGGGTGAAAATATTTTCAAAATGGTAGTAAATCTATCGGACGCCCGTTTTTTAAATAAGATTTTAGAATTTGTTGTACATCCCGGTCATCTACATAATGATGAATGCAATCTGAAAGGAGCTCCTTATTTCCATCATAATCCTCCTTGCCGATATAGCCATAGCCGTTGTATTTCCCATTTTCTATCATAATTACCGCAATCTCATCATCGGTTCGGCCGTGTTCTATAATGTAAAAACTGTTGTGCCGAAATTTATGTGCTTCTATAATTCTGTAAGCTCTGGCATTATATGCTTCCGGTGCTTCCTTGCCAATACAGGCTCCTTTACATTCCATGATTTCAAAATGAAAACAAGCACCTCCAGTTTTGTATAATCCGCAAAGTTTTTGACACAAGTGATAGGTCTCGACCAGTTTTTGTAAATAGTTACTCCCGGTTTTTCCACCAGCAAAACTAATGATAGGTACTGCTTCTTTCGAGTTGTTACGAGCTATTTCAAAGCGCAGATAGCCATTAGAATCGATATAGTGATACAATCCGTAGGCGCTCAAAGCTCGTCGCTGTGCGCGATTATATTTAGGTTTATTTTGTTTAATCTCGAACGATTCTTTTAATAAAGCCACTAGCTCGTTACCGGTTAATTCGTAATCGAAAGAAGCAATTGCATCGCGCATCTCGATGGCCTTTTTGGTAGATATATTTCTAAAATGCGATAGGATGCGGGTACGGATGTTTTTACTTTTCCCAATATAAATTAAATCGTTCTGTTCGTTGTAGAAATAATAAACACCTGCTTCATCCGGAATTGTGCGCAGTGTGTCGGGGTTAAAGTTAGGATGTAAATCTTTCTTACTGATTCCGGCCAAAGCAGAAAGATCCAGGTTTTGGGTATTTTTGCATTGCAGGTGCTCAAATAACTTTACAGTGGCTAAGGC
>DNTK01000554.1 GCA_003508755.1 Bacteroidales bacterium
ATATAAAATACCGTATTTCGAAATATCAAACGGACGGCTTAAAATATCGGATGAAGCATCAGCCACAAGCGGAACAGACACATCCAAGTCTCTTTTTATTTCTGTACCATAAATGGTATTATTTGTTGTAATATGGAAATAATCCGCATCTGCTGGCACTTCCCACCCTTTAGGAATATAGTTATAGGTCTTATCTTTTGATGAGGCTACCACATCAACTTCACCAAAAATCTTTGCCTCCTTAATAGCTTTTGCTGACCATGAGCCTGTTTCCAGGTAAGCGGCTTTCTTATTAAGCAAGTTGTAAGGTACCATTAAAAACTGAGTGCTGGCACCACCATGCAGAAACACTACCGAATGGGAGTCGGGTACATTTAATAATTCACAAACCAAAGAGGTAGCTTCTTCCATAATGGCTATAAACTCCTTCGATCGGTGGGAGATTTCCATTATTGAAAGGCCACTGCCACCAAGATTTAATACTCCTTTTGCAGTCTCTTCTTTGCAATACTCAGAGACGATTGACGGTCCTGCGTAAAAATTGTGCTTCTTCATAAAAATACTTTTTTTAATTGTTAACTAATTAACAACTTGTAAATATGGAAGTGTAAAGTTACAAAATAATTAAGCCGAGTTATGTTATATAAATAACAATATCTGCCTAAAAGTTACAAACAGGTTGTGAACAACCTATAAATTTTTCACCTCGACAATATAATTTTCTTTTAATGCCGGTATAAGATCAGTCTGATCAAATGTATGGCAATATTCTATCACATCATCGAGCCCGTTCTTAGCCAGCCTGTGACGCTGAGCGCACTTATCGACGTAGCTAATTAGATCCTTGCTTGCAATACTCCATAAGTCGAGCGCGGCCTGTGTTGAATCGCAATCGGTATAAAAATTATCATAATCAAGGACAGCTTTAGCAAGCGAACCCGCAAACAAACTATCCTCCAGATTAAATTTATTTTTCCAACCAGCGCAAAGGATAATTAAATCTCGGTTTTCCTGCACAATATAATCTACCAAAGCCTGCTGGTTGAGGTATGCGCCAATTAAAACACGGTGGCTATGGCTGGCCATCATAATTGATTTAGTTCCATTTGTTGTACTGTAAACTATCTCGTTTCCCTTAACCCGCTCAGGAGTAAAATTAAACGGGGAATTTCCGAAATCGGCAAAATCACGCACTATGCCATCCCTTTCGGCGGCAACCATAAAACCTTTTCCCTTTAATGCTTTTGCTTCTTCAAGGGTACCTACAGGAAGCAAGCGGTGTACTCCATTCATAAAGGCAGTAACAATAGCCGAGGTTGCCCGCAGAATGTCCACTACCACCACCACAGCTTCATCTTTCTTAAAAACATCGTACGATGCAGGTGTGAAACAAACTTCTATATTTCTTTTTTCTTTCATAGTAAATGCATGAATGTATCAATGCTCAAATAATTAAATACCCAATTAATAATTAAGTTATTGAGCTTTTATTGCTATTGGTAATTTACGCATCGATTTTTAAATAAAAGGCATTTTTACCACCATGGCTTCGATATTCTTATTTCGCACCTTTACATAAACTGTGCTGCCCAGACTGGCAAAATCTTCTTTAAGATAAGCCATTCCAATTCCTTTCTGCAAAATGGGCGACATGGTGCCGGAAGTCACATAGCCAATTTCGTTTTCATCGTTATCGACCAATGGATATCCATGACGCGGAATACCTCGACCAATCATCTCAATACCTACTAATTTTCTTTCAACACCCTGTTTTTTGTGTTTCTCCATGAGTTGACGATCGATAAAATCTTTTCCCTCGACAAATTTTACAATCCATCCTAAACCCGCCTCGATGGGTGATGTTGTATCATCAATATCGTTTCCGTAGAGGCAATAACCCATTTCCAGCCGCAGTGTATCCCGGGCAGCTAATCCAGCAGGAAGTAGTCCAAATGGTTCGCCAGCTTCCATAATAGCTTCCCAAATAACCGGAGCATCATTGTTGTAGCAATAAAGTTCAAAACCCCCTGCTCCTGTATAACCAGTGGCAGAAATAATAACTTCTTTTGCCCCTGCAACATTCGATACAGCAAATGAAAAGCCTCCTATGGAGTCGAGGTTATACTCTGTAATAGTTTGTAGTATCTGTTTAGCCTTTGGCCCTTGCAGGGCAATAAGTGACATAGTATCGGATGCATCTTCCAGTTCCGCTCCAAAACTGTTTTGCTTATTCATCCAGTCCCAGTCCTTTTGCATATTTGCAGCGTTTACAACAGCCAGGTATTTTTCTTCTTCGTATTTATAGATTATAAGATCGTCCACAATACCTCCCTGACCATTAGGCATGCAGCTATATTGAGCCTGACCTACAGCAAGTTTCGCCACGTCGTTGGTTGTTATTTTCTGAAGCAAAGACAAAGCTCCCTCTCCCTTGATCCAAAATTCGCCCATGTGCGATACGTCAAACATTCCTGCTGCATCGCGCACTGCCATGTGTTCTTTTATAACTCCGGAGTACTCCAGGGGCATGTTATACCCCGCAAAAGGGGTTATTTTTGCTTTCAATGTCTCATGCTGCTTTCTTAGTGCTGTATCTTTCATATCATATTTTGTCTGTCGTTGACTATTCAATTGGTTGAAACAAATTTAGAAATTCAACCCAAATAGCTACCTGATATTTAACATATTTCAAAGGAAGAAATAACTGAGTTTGGTCATCTCATGCACCTGAATAATGCAGGGCAAAAATAGCTGCTTTTATTGAGATGGCGTAATAAATTTACAATAGAAATGTATAGATTTACATAACTGTAAAGGTTACAAAGAGTATGTATCACTTAGCGAGACAGTTAGTAAACGAAATGGAGGATACTCAAAAACAAGTTCGATAACATTAACTTGATACTTATTAGTTGGTGTTTATTACACCTTAGCAACAACTTGTTTCTCGTTTACAAGAAATTCTTCTACTTTATTAACCATCTGTTTTGAACCTGTATATAATGGGACCCGCTGATGAAGCGACTTTGGCTCAATTTCCAGGATGCGTTTATTCCCAGAAGTTGCTTTTCCGCCGGCCTGTTCAACAATAAATGCAATGGGATTACATTCGTAAAGTAATCGCAGTTTACCGTTAGGATGTGTTTCCGTTTCGGGATACAAAAAAATACCTCCTTTTAAAAGATTGCGATGAATATCGGCCACAAGTGAACCAATATACCTGGATGTGTAAGGCCGGTTTGTTTTCTCATCACGCTCCTGGCAAAACTTAATGTACTGTTTAACACCTGTATTAAATCTCACGTAATTGCCTTCATTAATAGAATAAATACGACCGTCATCGGGTGTTTTTATGTTGTTATGGGACAAACAAAATTCGCCTATTGAAGGATCCAATGTAAATCCATTTACGCCCTGGCCGGTAGTGTAGACCAGCATAGTAGAAGAACCATAAATAATATAGCCTGCAGCAACCTGCTCATCTCCACGTTGCAAGAAATCATATTCCTGAGCCTTTTGCCCTACAGCCGATTTTCGCAAATAAATAGAGAAAATAGTTCCTATCGATACATTTACATCAATATTCGAGGAACCATCAAGTGGGTCCATACAAACTATATATTTTCCATCGCGCGAAAGGTTATCATCAAAAACAACATGCTCCTGGTTCTCTTCAGTAGCTAATCCGCAGCATACGCCACTGGCCTTGAGTGCCGCAATAAATTGTTCATCAGCATAAATATCCAGCTTCTTCTGATCCTCTCCCTGCACATTGGTATCTCCAGCATCTCCTAAAATATCAACTAATCCGGCTTTATTCACTTCGCGGTTTACCAGTTTACCGGCAATTCCGATGTGGCTTAACAAGCGGCTAAAATCGCCTTTAGCCCTGGGAAATGCGGTCTGGTTCTGAATAATATATTCATTGAGTGTGATGGTCTTTTTTCTTTCCTGAATGGTCATAAAACTTTTGGTTTGGTTTAAAACGAAACAAGCAAGATAATAGAATCGCTCGGGAAAAATTATGATGTGTATCATGATGGAAAGGTGTTTATATGTCCCAGAACAAGTACATAAAAGAACTATATGCTTTTATGCTAAAAGTTAACGTTGAATTACTACAACGTATTTATTCGTAGAAAATCGCCTTTCTATTGCTTGAGTTATTCCTCGCAAATGAAATCATCTGATCAATTTTATCATTTATTTTTTTATCATTAATTCTAAAACTCTCTAGTTTCTGAACCATTATTTCAATATTGAAATTCAATTCCTCACATGGATTCTCAAGAAACTCTTGTATTGTATTTTCAAACTCACTAATATTATCATGCTCAGCAAGGTAGGTGATATAATAAAAATGAGCTTTACAATCTGTGCTATCTAATTTAAGTGCGTTCTTCAAATCATCAATTCCTTTAATAATATTACCTGTTTCAACTTCCATAATTCCTAATTCCCTGATAGCTCTGTTTTTTTTCTGAGGAACTCGACTAGCATCAATGTATTTTTTCTTTGCTTCAGAATAATCACCCGCTTCCTTATATGAATTAGCCATACACATCAAGATAAAGTAATTATTGGCTTCAAGCTCATTGGCCTTTTTAAAATCCTTAAGGGCTTTTTTTTGCAATCCATCAATAGAATAAAAGTAACCACGATTAAAATAATAAACTGAACTCTCATGAAACTTAATGGCTTTAGATAACTGATTTATTTTTTCATTTGGCGAGGAATAACAATCTGAAAGATAATAATGCAAAGTTGATATTCCTCTATTGTGTTTATAATGATATGCCATCTGGTTTTCAAGCTCTCGTTCAATTATTTGCTTAGCACTTAATGTATCTCCAAGATATAAATGAGTTTTAGCCACTGAGTAGATTACATCAAAATTACCTGAAAGTGCTTGCTCGACTTTAGAATAATAGATCAAGGCATTTTCATAATCCTCTAATAAGCTATATGTATCCCCCAAGTAAACATAAACATCCAGATTACCTTGATCTAACTTCAGGTATTTATTTAGCAACGATATAGTTTCATTGTACAATTTGAGTTTATTAAGAACTTCTGCAATTATTAGGGTTAACTCTAAATTTGATGAATCTTTTTCAAGAACCTTGTAATAATCTTCCAATGCTTCTTCATAATTTCCCAATTGATTCTTAGCTTGTGCTAATTGAAATAAGACATCTTGATAATCCGGCAGATAAAACAAAACCTTTTCATAATATGAAATAGAAGCTTCCAGATTATTTTGATAAAAATTAATTCTAGCCAGGTAATAATATAAGTCTGGATTATCCGGCTCATGGGTAATAGCTAAAGTCAAATATTTTGAGGCCTTTGGGTAATCTTTTATCCAATAATACAATAAAGCTAAATTCATGATATCATGAATAGAACTATCACCTCGTATTTCAAATGATTTTTCAATATCATCTGCAGCTTTCCTTGGATTCCTTTTAATTCGATGTATTGCTGCTCTTAGCTCATAGGGCTGATAAAATTGAGGTTCATCGACAAGAATTATATTTAAATTTCTGAGCGAGGTTTCATAATCATTAATAAGGTAAGAACATAATGCTCTTTGATAATAACTCCAGTACTTTCCATATCTCAAACTATCGTAAGTAAAGTAATTAGGTGATATATTAGTTTGAGCACAAACTTGTTTTTTTACGTTGCTATCGACAAAATTTCTACCAATTTTAGAATCTCCTTTTAAAGCATTGTAAAAATCTGCATAAGCTGAATTATATTCCTGCTTTATTGAATATAGAGTACCTCTCATCAATAATCCAATAAAGTTCATTGGCTCTATTTCCAAAACCGTATTAAAATCAGTTGAAGCACTTTTGTAATCCTCATCATTTAAATACGTCGTACCTCTAACCATCAATAAAACAGGGTTACTTGGCATACGTTCAATACCTTCTGAAATAGTCTTTAATGATGCATGAGGTTGATGCTGTAGTTTATATAAATTACTTAAAGCAATATATGCTTCTGGAAAATCTGGCATTAAACCTATGCAACGTTTTAAATATTTAGTCGCTTTAACGTATTCGTATTCACTAATCTTAATTAGAGCTAAAAAATAATATGAATCACCAAGACTATTATCCAACTCAAGAGAATGGAGAAAATCATTCTCAGAAAGGGTAATTTGATCTGATATTAACCTAATCCTGCCCCTTATGTTATAAGCTAAAGCATTATTGTTATCAATACGAATAGCATTATTTAATTCAACCTCAGCAGAATCAGGCTGACCTAAATTCATTAAACAGATTCCTTTTAACAGAAAGCTTTCGCTAAGAGTTGAATCAATTATAAATGCCTTTTCTATATCTGAGAGAGCTTCATAGAAATATCCTTCTTGTATTTTATCATTGGCTCTATTTAGCAGCCCATAAAGATCATCGCTGTTAATATCAATTGAGTTTAGCCAAACTTCAGAAACCTGAGCCTCTGAAATGAATCTGCTTATAGTATCCAGCGTTAGAACACTGTTAAAAGTCTTTTTTACACCAGGATTATAATTGAAATAATTTTGTGCAAATACTGGTCTTTCTGAATAAACTAATAGAAAACTAAGAAAAAGTATGAATGACAGATTTCGGAATGAAAAAAAAATTAGCCTCATATGTGCGAAATTTAAATTAACTTAACAGCAAATGCTATTAATTACTAGATTTATTAAAACAGATTACTTGACTTATTGAATACAGCATGCAAAATAGGATTCTTTTTTTAATCAACAAATCTTATAAGAAATAAAAAACCGGCTAAGTATAATAACTTGCCGGCTTTTTATTATATATGTTTCTATTTTATTACTCGCAGATCGCCACTTCAAAATAACCGTTAATAAAATTGTCACTACCTCCAGTAGCATCAATTCGCCCGCTAATGGTGCCACCCAACTCATCAACTTCGATGATTTCTATTGCACCCCAGGTTGCCACATCGGTACTTGATTC
>DNTK01000395.1 GCA_003508755.1 Bacteroidales bacterium
CAGGATATGATGCAGAAAAACCTGAGCTGCCGCAACCTGAAAGATGCCCAGAAGAATATGCTCACTTACAGCATTGCATTTGTGCCGGTGAACCTGGTCTTTATGTCGCTGGGAGTGTTGCTTGTTATCTTCTCGCAACAAAATGGGTTAAATATTCCAGCGCGTACCGATAATCTTTTCCCAGATCTTGCAACCGGCGGCATTTTGCCTTCTGTAGTAGCCATCTTCTTTATATTGGGATTAATTGCTGCAGCTTATTCAAGTGCCGATTCTGCATTAACTGCCCTCACAACCTCGTTTCTGGTAGATATTGTTGGAATAAAAGGTAAAAAGGATAACGAAATCCGAAAAGACCGGATTCTTATACACTTGGCTATGTCTGTGATAATAGCATTAATTATCCTTGCTTTCAAGGCACTGAATAATGAAAGTGTTGTTAGTGCCTTATTTAAAGCGGCAGGCTATACATACGGTCCATTACTTGGCTTGTATGCATTTGGTTTTTATACAAAACGTTTAATCAACGAAAAATGGGTTCCTGCAATAGCAGTACTTGCACCACTTATAATGTTAGTACTCAATAAATATTCCGAATTTTTATTTGATGGCTATAAAATGGGATTTGAAGTTCTAATTTATAACGGGTTTTTAACTTTTTTGGGCTTGTGGTCGGTCAGCCGGAGAAAACCTCAGGTCTTGGCATAAATTTATGGGGATCACAAGCTTGGTTTAATACTATTTGTATTTCCAATCCACAAAAAGTACTTGTAGAAAGCTTTTCAGGATGACAACTAATTTTTATTTACTTCTTCAAAGATCACAGCTTTCATGGCATCAAACTCTTCCCTGTTGAACAGGCGGGTAAGGTAAATGATTTTACCATTTCTGTCAATGATAACATTTCGTGTAACACCAGCCTCTTTTAGAGCAAAGAGCTGAAAGATTTCTGCACCAGGATCCAATGCCATTGGATAGGTAACCCCTACCTTTTTGGCAAACCAGATTACTTTTTCAAGTGGCTCGTCTCTATCGATTCCATACAAGGCAAATTCGCTATTGTCTTTTAGCTTTTGCCAAATTTCGTCTTCTATAAAAGGCATCTCCCTCCGGCAAACACCACACCAGCTGGCGGTAAATTGCAGCATAACAACTTTGCCTTTAAGTTCGGAAAGTTTTATCATATCGCCATTTGTGAGCTTCATGTCAAAGTCAGGGGCCTGATCACCCACCTGTACAATGTATCCACGATCTTTGGAGTCTTCCTGCGAAAAACCCAGGGAGCAAACCGCTAGCAGCAGAAGTGTAAAAAGCTTTTGCATATCAATTAACTAGGACTTTCTGCCAAAAATACAATTCAAAGTGCAATTAAAAAAGCAAAAGTAACAGACAGGTGTTACAATCCTGGTAAAAGGATAAAATATTAACAGGTAGGTGATAATGCATAAAATACAGTAAATCAAGCATAAAAGCGACAACAACCGACAACAAACGGATAATAAACGACTACAAATGAGTAAAAACCGAATAAGGCTTGGTGGCGGGTGTAGGTTTGCAATAGAAAGTTTTGCTTTCGGAAAAGAAATTTTTAACCAACTAAATATGTATTATTATGAAAGATCTAAAAAACAAAGTTCAGTTAATCGGAAATCTTGGAAATGATCCTGAAATTAAAAATTTAGAAAATGGCAGAAAACTGGCTAAGTTCAGCTTGGCAACCAACCAGGTGTATACCGATCAAAAAGGTGAGAAAGTTGAAGATACTCAATGGCACAACATTGTAGCCTGGGGTAAAGATGCTGATCGGGTCGAAAAATTCCTTGCCAAAGGATCGTACATCACCCTGGAAGGTCGCATTGTATATCGCAATTATGAAGATAATACCGGACAAAAAAAGTATTTTACAGAAATTGTAATGAGCGATATGGTATTGCCCCCCAAAAACTAATTGTTGATTTTTTTTTAAAGAAAGCCATTCCAATTACGGGATGGCTTTTTTATTTTTCGCCACGTTTTTTAGATGACAAGTTCTTTTTTTTATCTATTTCAAGTATTTGCCTAAACAAGCATTCTAAAAGAGCAAAAAGAATATAGTGAACCTGCAAAACAAATAATAGTATATTAATTGTTTAAAGTAAAAAAGTTAGTTCCAATTAACTTATTAAATTCGAATAGGAACTGATACTAATTTTTAGAAACGGATGAAACAAATTATCATTATAGGAACAGAGCCGCCATGTCCACGATGTGGATTGCTTACGAAAGTGGTTTGCGAAAAAGCTGAGGAACAAAGCAAAGCCGTGGAAGTCGAACATATTGCATACACCAGTGAGAGGGCAAAAAAAATTGCAAAGAATTTAGGATTGACTATTGGCACTGCTAAAGATGTAGCCTTGAAGTTGGGAAAGCAAATTGATAAATTCCGATTGGATTCTATCCTTGACCATGGTTGCCCATGCTCGAGTCCCGATTATAACAAGTATACTGAATTTAAATGGTCACCTCAATTAGATGATTTTTTGCGGCCATATGAAGACAAAGCAAAAGAAGTTGGGATATTAATGACCCCAGTTTTAATCATCAACAATGTACTAAAACACGCTGGAAGTGTACCGAAACTCGAGAAGATCGAAAAATGGATTAAGGAGTAGTACGAGCCAAACACATTGGAAATAACTCTCTTAAATCAATAAATTTCAGTTCAGTGTTTGCTTTAAGCAAATGCTTAAGCCATGTCGTGGAAAAGGTGGCATAAAATTCGAAAGACCATTCTATAAAGTTTTTTTTAAGAGAGTAAAAAAATTGGTTTTATTTTTGGCAACACCGATTTGCTGGCTGCTAAATTCATTTATAGGTTGCTATTAACTCACTCACTATAAAATCCCTTACATATGAATTTATTTCGCTATCTTGTAGGATAAACTTCTGGGGGATGGACAGGTTTGCAAAAGTTAGTATTCGGGGGATAAACGAATCAAAAAATGTACAAATTACTTCTGATTCCAAACCAGGGGACTTTGACACGGTTGTCAGTAAATGGCAAACCTTAATAGATACTCTTGCAAGAATCATTGATGTTCCTTCCGGTCTAATCATGCGTTTAAATTCCGATAATATTGAAGTCTTTCTGAAAAGCGACACAGCGGGCAATCCTTATAAAGAAAATGAAAAAGCCGAATTGATCTATGGGCTTTATTGTGAGTCGGTAATTGGATTGCAGCAACCACTTATTGTTCCGGATGCGACCAAAAGTAAAACCTGGAAGGATAATAATCCTGATATCGATCTCAATATGATTTCCTACCTGGGAGTACCAATAAACTGGCCAGATGGCGAATGCTTCGGAACAGTCTGCGTTTTAGATAATAAAGAGAATCATTACAATCAGGATTTTCTTGATTTAATCACACAGATTAAACAGCACATTGAGCTCGATTTAAAAATACTATTATCGAATGCAGAACTCAAAGAATTAAATGAAATTAAAACCAAATTCATGTCTTTGATTTCCCATGATGTAAGGGGTAACATGGCAACATTGCATCAGTTTCTTCAATTAATTACTTCCGATTTTGAAAATATGGATGCCGAGGAAATGAAGAACTCACTTATTTCATTGAGTCAAATTAGCTCCACCTCTTTCAATACACTCGATAATATTCTAAAATGGTCAAAAAACGATTTAGTTCATTTAGAACCTGAGATTCAACCTGTAAACATAAACGAATTAATAGAGGAGCTGTTATCTTTCTTTAATCATGTGATTCAATTAAAATCCATTCAGGTTTACACATCTTTGTTCGCAGAAAAGATCATCATTCATACGGATAGAAATATGCTTTCAGCTATTTTGAGAAATCTAATTTCCAATGCAATAAAATTTAATAGGAAAGATGGTGAACTTGAAATTAAAGTGGCGTTAATAAACAATCGTCATCAAATTTCCATTAAAGATACCGGAATAGGTATCTCTAAAGTCAACTTAAAAAAGCTGTTTAAAGATAATGTCCAGCAGGCTTCAGGCACCAGCGGAGAGAGCAGCACTGGTATCGGACTCTTAATAGTCAATGAATTCATTGATAAAATTGGCGCTGGTATTCAGGTTGAAAGTAAAATTGATGAAGGAACGAAATTTATCATAGAATTGTAAATGCCCTTGCCTGCTTGTTAGAATACCGTGTACTCACACTCTTTTTATGTTGTCTCAAATTAGCAATAACTGCTCTTGCAGAAAAGCAAGTTGTTTGTAACAAAATAGGCTTTCTTCCCCCTGCATCGTATTTCAAAAAATGAAGCTCCTGGTTTAAAACCATCTGTCAATGAATTACTAAGAACAGGCCAATCTTATTTAATGGGCTTTCCTCTTATGGTCCTCTATTCATCGCTTCATAAACAGATATTTAGATGGAATACCTGGCTAAAAATTCATATACAATCTTTTTTTGTCTTTGATAATAAATAGTATATTTACTTCCAGTAGCAACAAATATAAAAAAGTAACACCATGCCCATTTTTCACTGTGGCATCAAACCAAGAAAAGAACTAAGCGAAGCATTGTTTTCTTATGCTTCCGGACCCCACTATCTCAATCGTTCTATGGCTAGCTATAACTTAATCACTAAAATAAGTGTTTCAGGCAAATGGCCATACGAGAATTGTATAATGGGAACAATTGCACAGGTGTTTGAACAATCCAGAAGGGATTCATTGACAATTATTTCAGACCTAAAGTACGGCTTTTATCATGCAAGGAATACATGCCAGCATTTTCTGAGTGAACATTTTCTGGATAAGAATAATTGCAGTAAGGGGTATTTTGCCAGATATACCTCCAGTGAGAAAAGGACATTAACTTTTTTTATAAATAGAGTATCATTTGTTTGAATGTATTAGCACGACATATCAGTTACTGCATTAACCAACTCAGGGGTTTATCCTTCGCATTGGCAATAGTGTTCAGCATGTTTCTAAATCTATCAGGCCAGGTTTCCATAGACGGAGTAGTTTTAGATGAGAACAAGAAGCCTTACACGGGGGCAAACTTACTTTTAAATAAGGCCAGGGGAACAATTACTGACAAAGAAGGCAGGTTTGTATTCAAGGATGTGACTTCTAATAGGTTTACTTTGCAGGTTTCTGCCGTGGGATATAAAGATTTAGTGGTAAACGGAAATACCGACACCCTTTCAAACAGTCTGCAAATAAACCTATCCCCTCACATACAAGAACTTGAAGAAGTTAAAGTTAATGGCAACATAGATGAGAGAAAGGCAAAGACTGAAAGCATATCCATCCAGCTTTTCGAAGAGGAGTTTTTAAAAGAAGCCAAAGCTGCAACCCTGATGCAGACCCTAAAAACCATTCCAGGTATTAATTCAATGGATGTCGGAACGGGTATTTCAAAACCAGTAATACGGGGGATGAGTTATTACCGGGTGGTAGTGGCACAAAATGGCATCAAACAAGAAGGACAACAATGGAGCAGTCATCATGGTGTTTCCATCGACCAGCAGTCAGTAAGTCACCTCGAAATTATTAAGGGGCCAGGATCTTTGCAATATGGCTCTGATGCAATAGGAGGTGTGATTAATGTTTTGCCGGAACCTGTTCCGATTAACTCAGGTTTTACCGGAGAGGTTTCATTTACCGCAAAAAGCAATACACAATGGTTGGGCAGCTCGGCTGAATTTTCCATCAGAAAAGGGGATTTATATTCCAATATAACAGCAACCTATAACACATATGGTGATTTTTTAATTCCTAAAACTGATTCGTTTCTGCTGCCAGCCCCGGTAAGCGCATCAGAGGCATCACACGAGGTGGTTTTGGGCAACCAAATATTTAATACTGCCGGCAGGGAGAAAGCTGTTTCAGTATCAACAGGCCTCGTAAAACCATGGGGAAACAGTTGCATAGAATTTAACTATTATGAAACGAAAACTGGTTTCTTCGATTGGCAGGGAATACAAAATGATTCAATCAGGTCGTGGCATGAAAAAAGCAGAAGAGATATTCAACTTCCTTACCAGCATGTGAATAACTATTTCATTCAACATTATACGAACAGGTATTTTAAAACCGATAAACTAAAATTCGTTTTTGGCTATCAGTCGAACCACTCAAAAGAATTTAGTCTGCTGAGCGACAGGACCGGAAACCGCAAAGAGGAACTTGATTATTATAGAAATAAGGGGAACTACGAACTGGGATTACACCTTCAGACATTATCAGGAAATGTAAGCTATAGTTTAAGAAGATTTGACAAGCATAAATTTACCTTCGGATTGAATACCCAGTATCAACTGCATAAAACCGATGGATATAACCACATTTTACCTGAATACGATAAGTTCTCCTCCGGATTTTTTCTAACCTATAAATACACCATAAATAAGAAGTGGATATTAAACACCGGTGCAAGAATCGATTATTCGGTTTTAGATATTCAGGAATCATTGAATCCGGATGTTGCATTTGGTGATTCGATTTTTAACCCTGCTTTTAAGGCAACCTATCCGGGAACTGCCTTTTCTCTGGGAATAAACTATTTACCTGGCCGTAATACTGTTTTTAAATTGAATATTGGCAGAAGCTTCCGGGTTCCATCGGCTTATGAACTTGCAGCCTATGGATTGCATCGGCACGAAGGAAGGTTTGAAAAAGGTAATACAGATAATAAGCCTGAAGAAGCGTGGCAACTGGATTTAGGTATTAAATATAGTTGGAAAGGACTGGCTCTTCAATTAAGCCCCTTTCTGAATTATTTTACCAATTACCTTTATCTGTCACCGACACCTGAATTAAGACCGGAAGGCCAGGTGTATGAATACAGGCAAACAAAGGCCATGCTATCCGGAGCAGAAGCAAGTGCTAATTTCAGGTTTAGAGATAGAATTCTTTTTAATGCAGGCGCAGAGTATGTTTATGCTGTAAACCTCGATTTAAAGAGCGCATTGCCTTTTACGCCTCCACTCAGAATACAAACCGAAGTAAGCTACTTGTTTAAAGATGCGAAAAAACTGAAAAAGAGTAGGTTGGGTATAGAACTTTTAAGTGTTGCTAATCAGAAATTCACAGTTCCTAACGAGCTAAGCACCCCGGGATATCACTCGATAAATCTACTGGCCAGAACCGAAATTGCTTTTGTAAGGCAAAAAATAAACCTGATGCTTAAAGTTAGGAACCTGCTTAATACTTCCTATTTCAACCATATTAGTTTTTATCGGAGATTACGCATACCCGAACCGGGTCGGGACATACAACTGTTTATAAGTATACCCATTAAATAGAATTAAAACCAATAATAAATCTTAAAACCAAAGCACAATGAAAAATTTACTAAAACTAAATGTAATCCTGATTATTGCAAGCACTCTATTTGTAGCTTGCGAGAAAGAAGAAGACCCTCAAAAATTAACAATAAGCGATGTGGTAGCTGAAAACCATGACGGAGGAGTGGAAGTCCAGCGCGGTGGAACAATAAGTGTAAACTTCACTGCAACTGCTGGTGATGATGCCCGCCTGGATTTTTATCATATCGAAATACACGATCATCCTGAATCAGGTTTGGTGGAAGATGAGTATAGAATTATTGATGCATCATTTAAAGACGAAGCTATCTTTAAAGGCCTTCGCGAAGCCCATGTTCATGAACATGTAACAGTACCAGACAATGCCAATCTGGGGGAATACCATGTTGTGATTGTTGTTGTTGATGAAGCTGGAAACTCTGTAGACACAGAAAATGGTGATGCACATATAGAAGTAGTTGAATAACAGATAAAATTAAGCTGGCACACCAGTAAGTTAGTGTCAGCTTTTTTATTTTATTTACATGCGGTAACAGATATGAAAAAACTTATTTTTATTTCACTAATAGCTGCAATCAGTTTCGCTTGTATCGAAGAAAAAGATACAGATTTGGAGAAACCTGTATTAGAATTGCTTGCTCCCATGCCCTGTGATACGTTGTTCTTTGGAGATTCCTTTCACTTCACAGCAAAAATAACAGACAATACCGGTCTTGGAAATATCAGCATGGATATGCATAATAACTTTGGCCATCACAACCATGGTTCACATGCATCATGCAACATGGATGCTCCGAAAGATGCAGTTCACCCCTTTGCCAACAATTGGATATTTGCATTGCCCGAGAGTGAAAAGGAGTTTGTTTTTGATACCCTGATAACCTTACCAGATAGGAAGAATGATTCCGTACTTTTTGACCCTGGCGATTATCATTTTCATATATATGTAACCGATAATGATGGTTATCAGGTATTTACTTCACTTGATGTTAAAGTCTTAAATAATTAAACATGGGAAATGATATTTGGATATTAATAGCTACAGCAGCATCTATTGGTTTTGTGCACACCTTATTTGGCCCCGACCATTACCTGCCATTTATTGTTATGTCGAAAGCCAAAAACTGGACAACTTTCCGGACCGTTACGATAACCGTATTATGCGGTTTGGGGCATGTGGCAAGCTCAGTAGTTATTGGTGCAATAGGATTAGTTTTTGGAATAGGAATAAGCAAGCTCGAGGGCGTTGAATCGGTCCGGGGAGATTGGGCAGCTTGGGCATTTCTAATTTTTGGAGTCGGATACCTTATCTGGGCAATACTGAAGCAAAGGAAAAAAAAGCAACACACCCATATTCATGCTCACGGCAAGATAGTGCATACGCATCAGCACAATCACGAGCATCCCATTGGAGAGACACCAAAAACCTCGCATAGTCATGGGCACGGGAAACAAAATACCAACCTCACACCATGGATACTATTTCTGGTTTTTGTTCTTGGACCTTGCGAGCCCCTGATACCAGTATTAATGTATCCGGCAGCCCAGGCATCAACAGCAGGATTAATTGCTGTTACTTCAGTTTTTGCACTTACAACAATTGTTACGATGGTGAGTGTTGTTTTGGCTGTAAACTATGGCGTAAGCATGGTAAAAGTTGAAAAACTGGAGAAGCATACCCATGTTATTGCCGGGGCAACTATTGCTTTTAGCGGGGGTTTGATTTTATTGGGGTTATAGGATTGCTTCTTGGCGACCAGATGCGTCACCCCATGCTTATAAATATTAATTAGATTAATTCTTTTCTGCATTACTCTGGCTGAAAGGCAATTGAAAAGCCAACGTTTTCCAATTCGCTTTTATTTCGAAGCATCGGTGTTTGATTAGGATTAGTTGAAAAGCCTGCTCCTCCAAAAAGCAGGTTTTTGCTTTTAGGTGTTTTTCTATCCTTCAAAATCTATAAATACCATCATAACTGTTCCAACTACTTTTAGCTCATTTTTACTTTCTTGTGTTTGGTAGAGAAAAGCAGTATCTTGCTATAGTTAAGACATTTTCAATCAAGTCATACAATAAAAATAGTTGTTTTAATTGCTGTTTTATATTTTTACCATGATGAAAAGGCCCATTTTTATAGCACTGATTGTTAGCCACTTTTTAACTGTTTCTGCCCAATCGGAACCATGCAAAGTTTTGTTGGAAAGCATAGCGGGGGAATACAAAGGCAAATGCTTAAACGGTCTTGCCAACGGAAAAGGAAAAGCATCAGGAGAAAATACGTACATAGGGAACTTCCTTGATGGAATGCCCAATGGTAAAGGAACCATGATAT
>DNTK01000221.1 GCA_003508755.1 Bacteroidales bacterium
CTTAACACCTTCAGGTGCACCAACAAGGCATACTAGCTTGATTAATTTTGCTCCCCTGTTTTTAATGGCAGTTATAGCAGCACTGGCACTGCCGCCTGTAGCAAGCATGGGATCCAGAACCATGACAACAGCCTCGGAAAGATTCTCAGGAAATTTGGCATAATATTCATGTGGTTTTAGTGTTTCATGATCGCGGTATAAACCAATATGCCCAACTTTTGCTGTGGGTATTAGCTTTGTAATGCCATCCACCATTCCCAAACCAGCTCTAAGAACAGGGATTAAAACAATGTCTTTTGATAGTTCAAAGGTGCAGCATTTGCTCACGGGAGTGTTCACTTCGACCTCTTTCAGGGGCAAATTCCGCGTAATCTCATAAGCCATAAGTCCGGCTATCTCGTCAAGATTCTGGCGGAAATCTTTTGTGCCGGTCTGCTTACGGCGCATTTGTGTTAATTTATGAGTAACCAGCGGATGGTGTAAGATGGTGTGCATTTATTGATAGGTTATTTATTCAAATATACTAATTATTGCTATTTTTTTTCTTTAAGCAAGGGTAGAATAAACGGATCGTTTATTATAAATCAGGAAGTGTAAATTCGATGTATTTCCTTTAATTATTGAAAATAAAAATTCTTTTTGTACATTCGTTATGTTTATCAAAACATAACGCTACTATGCCCGAAATCAAAATTGAAAACAGAATCTGGATTGAAAAAAACGGATTTCCTTTCATTGGAAACGGTCGTGTTACGCTCCTGGAGTACATTCACGAAACCGGCTCCATGACGAAAGCTGCCAAGAAAATAGGCATGTCTTATAAAAAAGCCTGGGAACTGGTAAAGTCGATGAATGCCCAGGCAAGTGAACCCCTGGTTATTAAAGAAGCAGGCGGAAAAAATGGTGGGGGAACACAACTTACACAAGAAGGCCTGAGGGTTATTACGGAATTTAGAAAACTAGAAGAAAAGAGCAAATCGTTTCTTGTGGAAGAGTTTGAAAAGTGTTGTATTAATTAGAATTAATGGATATAAATGTAAGGTATTTCGGTCGGTTAGCCGAGATTGCAGGAGTCGATTCTGAATTACTCAGTATTGAGAACAATGTGTTATCGGAAGCGCTGAAAAAGGTTACCACCCGAAAACCTGAACTTGAACAGGAGCTGTTTGCTGTGTTCGTAAATAAAAAAAAGGCTGTTAATGAAAATACCCCTTTAAGCGAGAACGATGAGTTAAGCCTTATGCCACCCTTTGCAGGTGGGTGAAAATTAACACGATTGTTGCATTAAGAAGGTGTTTAGTTGATGAATTTATGAGGAAATGCTATTTGATAGAGGGTGAACTCTCCGAGGAAAGAATACAAGCGTACAGTGGTTCTGAGAAAATGAGAATTGGCGCAAAAGCAACATTTGAAGGTTATGTAAGGGAGGACTTAATTAATAGCAGCAAAGTTACAGCTCTTGAGTTTACCGCACATCCCGAGATTGCTATCGAAACTGCTGAGTCTTTAATCACTAAATATATAACCAACTATAAACTTATCGATGCCCGTATTTTCCATAGCCTGGGAAAAGTGGATGTCGGAAATAAATGCTTTCAGGTTGAAGTTTTTGCCTCACATCGTAAAGAAGCTTTTCTGGCATTGCCTGAAATTGTAAACGAATTTAAATCCACCGTGCCCCTTTTTGGTAAAGAACTACTGGACGATAATACTTATGTTTGGAAAGAAAACAAATATGAATAATGGTTTGGTCGATCGGTTTGGAAGGGTGCATGATTACTTAAGGCTTTCCATAACAAATCACTGCAACTTTGCATGTACCTATTGTAAACCGGATGATAAAAACTGTGAAAAATCGGGATCGCTGCTATTGGCAGAAGAATTGATTGAATTATCTAAAGCCTTTGTTCAGGCGGGAATTAAAAAAATTCGGTTAACCGGAGGTGAACCATTGCTTCACAAAGATTTTGAACGAATTATTGAAGAAATAAGCCGATTACCGGTCGAACTGGCTGTTACCACCAATGGTTACTTCCTCGATAAATATTTTAACACACTGAAGCGAAATGGGGTACAAAAACTAAACATCAGCCTTGACTCACTAAAGCGTGAACGCTTTAAAACCATTACGCAAAGAAATGCTTTCGATCGTGTTTTAGCCAACCTTATTTTAGCCATAAAACTGGGATTTGAGGTAAAGCTAAATGCGGTAATAATGAAGGGTGTGAACGAGGATGAGATAATCGATTTTGCCCGAATCACGAATAATTATAACCTTACTGTAAGGTTCATCGAGTTTATGCCTTTTAAGACCAATAATTGGAATCTCGGTAAAACCTTTTCCCGCTCAAACATTCTCGAAACATTACAAAAAACTTTCCACCTTATCAGCATGGACCCGGTTGCTGGTCAAACAGCTGAATATTACAAAATACCCGATGCAAAAGGTAAAATAGGCCTGATTAGTACGCTCAGTCATCCCTTTTGTGATGAATGCAATCGCATTCGGGTGATGGCCGATGGAAAAATGAAGAACTGCCTGTTTGGAAACAAAGAGTACGATTTAATTACTCCCTATCGACAGGGAAAAAATCTTTTTGATGTAATACATGAATCCCTCGCCAGTAAGAATGCCATGCACGGTGGCAACCACCCTATGCACAAAAACTCTAATGCACCCAATCAAAACAGAGACATGTTCTCGATTGGAGGGTAAGAAGTGAGAGCGAGGGTGAGAGAGCGAGAGTGAGAGTGGGAACTGCTTGCTTCTTAATGGCCATTGATAGCTGGTTTTGAAATTTCCACCTTCACGCTTATCTTTAAATCATGGATGGCCAAAAAAATAATTGCCCCTTTTGCTCACCTGTGGTCGAAAAAGCCACTTTTGCCGAATCCAATAACTTTCGGGCTGTTTATAATATTGCTCCTATCCTGCCTGGACATTGTTTGATTATTCCAAAAAATCACTTATCGAGCCTTTTGGATATTCCCACGACTGACATGACAGAGATGATGCTATTCAGCCGGAAAATTATCCGCGTGCTATCCAAAGCTTTTGGTACCTCATCGTACGACTGGACCATTCAGGAGGGCCAACCAGCAGGTCAGACCATTGAACACCTGCATATACATATTATTCCGCGCACAGCAGATGACCTTCCTGAGCCGGGCGACTGGCATCCCAGGTTAGAAGCCTCAGAACCCAGGCTTATCGATAGCTTCCTGCGATCAAAATATAGTTATGCTGAACTCAAATCTATTGTCGAAAAGCTTTCCCGGATCTTCATTGACCAAGGAGCATAATTCTACTTTTTTACCTGCCAGCTTACCCTCCGGTTTTATTCTTAATCTTTTTTTAACATTCACCTCATATTTCCCCCCTCCGCCCATTGCCAGTATTAAAAAATTGCTACATTTGTTAGCCTTGCAAAAACGTGGGTAATTGTTATTCCATTTTAGAATTATTCCGGCTTTTTGCAATTAAATTAGGAGATGAATATTCTATTTTAATAGAACTAAGTATAATTCTAACCACTAATTGAAAAATGAAGACATACACAACAGATCAAATCAAGAACATTGTATTGGTTGGTAATTCAGGGGCGGGTAAAACCACGCTTGCTGAATCAATGCTTTATGAAGGAAAAGTAATTGACAGGCGAGGTGATGTAGACTCAAAAAACACTGCTTCTGACTAACGTGAAATCGAACACAATAATGGAAACTCCGTTTTTTCATCGGTTTTATTTACAGAATACAATGGTAAAAAAGTTAATATTATCGATGCCCCCGGCCTTGACGATGTTGTAGGCGGAATGGTATCTTCGCTATATGCTGCTGATACAGCTGTAATGGTTCTTAACGCTCAAAACGGTATTGAGGTAGGTGCTGAAATTCACTTTCGCCACCTTGCCAATTATGGCAAACCCGCCATTATTGCAGTGAACCATCTCGACCATGAAAAAGCCAATTTTGACAAAACCATCGAAGTTGCCAAAGAGCGTTTTGGCAATAATGTAACCATTGTTCAGTACCCTGTAGAGGCAGGTCCCGGGTTTAACTCCATCATCGATGTACTTCTTATGAAGATGTATGTGCTAAAAGAAGGCGGTGGTCGCGACACGGTAGATATTCCTGCAGAACATGCTGATAAAGCTGCTGAACTTCACAACGAGCTTGTTGAGAAGTGTGCAGAAAACGATGATAACCTGATGGAGCTCTATTTCGAAAAAGGTGAGCTTACTGAAGATGAAATGCGCAAGGGTATTACATTAGGTTTGCTACAAAGAGGTATATTCCCCGTTTTCTGCTGTTCAGCGAAAAAAGACATGGGCGTAGGCCGTTTGCTTGAGTTTATCACCAATGTTGCTCCTGCTCCGAATCAAATGCCCGCTCCAAAAGATTCACAAGGTAATGAAGTGGTTTGTGATGCCAGCTCAGATACCAGTTTGTTTGTTTTTAAAACCAGTATTGAACAACACATTGGTGAAGTAAACTTTTTTAAAGTTATGTCGGGCACCGTTAAGGAAGCCATGGATGTTACCAATTCAAAAACACAAAACAAAGAGCGCATCTCGCAAATATTTGCTTCGGCAGGTAAAAATCGAGAAAAACTAACCAGCATGGTTGCCGGTGATATTGGTGCAACCGTAAAATTAAAAGCAACAAAAGTGAACCATACACTTTCAACAAAAGGTATTGCTTTTGACAACATGGTATTTCCGGAGCCTAAATTCCGTGCAGCCATTAAGCCCTTGGCAGAAGGTGATGAGGAAAAACTCGGTGAAGCACTTAACCGCATGCACGACGAGGATCCAACAATTCTTATCGAGTATTCAAAAGAATTAAAACAAATTATTATTTCCGGTCAGGGTGAATACCACTTAAACATTCTTAAATGGCACCTCGATAATGTATTTAAGATCGATACAGAATACATTTCACCCAAAATACCCTACCGCGAAACCATTACCAAGGCTGCTCAGGCCGATTATCGCCATAAGAAACAATCGGGGGGTGCCGGACAGTTTGGTGAAGTACATATTATTATAGAGCCTTACCATGAAGGTGCTAAGCCAAAAGACATGTTTAAAATTGGTGGCAAGGAGCAAAAGCTGAGTATCCGTGGTCAGGAAGAGCACAAATTGCCTTGGGGTGGAAAACTCATGTTCTACAATTGCATTGTAGGTGGTTCCATTGATGCCCGTTTTCTTCCTGCCATTTTAAAAGGACTAATGGAGAAAATGGAAGAGGGCCCATTAACCGGATCCTACGCCCGCGATATTTGTGTGTATGTGTATGATGGCAAAATGCACCCGGTAGATTCAAACGAAATTTCGTTTAAGCTTGCAGGACGCAATGCATTTAGCATGGCCTTTAAGAATGCAGGTCCAAAAATTATGGAACCCATCTACGATTTAGAAGTATTTGTTCCATCGGATCGCATGGGCGATGTAATGAGTGATTTGCAGGGCCGCCGCGCCATTGTACAAGGCATGTCCAGCGAAAAAGGTTTTGAGAAAATCACGGCAAAGGTGCCTTTAGCCGAAATGAACAAATACCAAACTACTTTAAGCTCCATTAGTGGTGGACGCGCATGGTATTCCATGGCTTTCGATGAGTACGGTCCCGTTCCTGGTGATGTTCAGGAAGAATTGCTAAAAGCCTACGAAGCCGAGCAAGAAGAGGAATAGAAACTATAGTACAATCATACTTTCTATGAGAGGTTGCTTTATTAAAGCAGCCTCTTTTTTTTGAGTAGAAACACGCATTTTTATTAAAAAGTCGGCCTGACTGAAACCTTTAGCAGCATTATATTGTTAAGGATATGGTCTGTTTTATAAAAAATCTTTTGTAAATTATACTAGAATTTTAGGCATCACCATGAAAAAGACCATTGTAATTGTCGATGATTTTGAAAATACACGACGCGTTGTCGAGTTTTCCCTGAAAAGCCTGGACGCTGAAATATTAATGGCCGAAAATGGTAAGCAGGCCATGGAGCATTTTAACGGCAGGAAAGTGGATCTGCTCATTACGGATCTCAATATGCCTGTAATGGATGGTATTGAATTAGTAAGCGAAATACGCAAACATCCTGTTTATATGTTCATTCCCATTATTATGCTTACAACCGAGAGAAGCCAGGAAAAAAAAGAAAAAGCCAATGACGTAAAAGTAACCACCTGGATGCAGAAACCATTTGACCAGCTTAAATTTCTCAAAATTGTTGAACGCTGCTTAAAATAATGGCGCATGGAGGAATTCAAGCAGGGATTTATAGATGAAGCCTATCAACTAGCCGAAAAACTCGAAGAACAACTTCTGAACCTTGAGGGAACTGAAGTAAACGATTCCGATATCCAGGAAATATTCAGGGTGATGCATACCATTAAGGGCAGTTCTGCGATGTTTGGTTTCTCCAACACAGAAAAAATTACCCATGAGCTGGAAGATGTATACGACCTTATACGCGACAATAAGCTTACAATAAGTGATGCCATTATCGGCCATACGCTTAACACAATCGATATCGTAAAGGCCCTCCTGCACAACAACGATACACCTGATGCTTCCAACCAGAAAAAATACAACGAGATTATAACCGCCCTGGATCTGATTCTTCAGGACGAAGGTTCGCAAAAAAATGAATCAGAAACAGATTTTGAAGTTTTTCATCAGATTGATGACGAAGAATCAGGCAGTCGCTATTACTATATCTTTTTTAAGCCCGACGAAGATATACTTCAACGAGGTATTGCGCCTGTAAATGTGTTTGAAGAACTGCTCGACTACGGACAAATTACCGGCTTCCCCTATACCGAAGAAGTTCCGTCGCCGGAAGATTATAATCCTGCAAGCTTTTTCTTATCGTGGGATATATTTATTCATACAAACCATCCGAAAGAAGATGTTGAAGACTGCTTTATGTTTTATCTCGACCATGAATACAAGGTTATTGAGATAAATCCCGAAACGCTTGAAAAGAACAAAGAATTTCTTGCTACCTGCATTCACATCACCGAAGGTGTGCGTTCAATAGATGAGATAAAAAAGCGATTGCAAAGTATTTCTGAACAGAAAAAAACTGACCCGGAAGATGCAAGGGAGTCAAAAATCAAGGAAACTGATCTGGTACAGCCAGCAATTGCTGAAAAAGTAAAGTCCATTGAATCGATTAAAGTAGACAGCAAGAAACTTGATGATCTGATTAACCTTGTTAGCGAATTAGTAACCCTGAATTCGCGACTCGAAATTCAAACAGAACACTTGCAGGATGATGCTATCAAAAAAACTATTAAATCGGTATCGAAACTTTCGAAGAAATTTCGTGATAATGCCCTTGAATTAAGGCTCATACCGGTTAAGGTTCTTATCCTGAAGCTTCAACGATTGGTGCGGGATTTATCCAAGTCGCTTAATAAAGAAATTGAGTTTATTACCCAAGGTACCCATACCGAACTCGATAAAAACATTATCAGCAAGCTCGAAAGCCCATTGATGCATATC
This sequence comes from Bacteroidales bacterium, assembly GCA_003508755.1. Lineage (GTDB taxonomy): Bacteria > Bacteroidota > Bacteroidia > Bacteroidales > UBA10428 > UBA10428. The sequence goes on from DNTK01000221.1 coordinate 7,510, forward strand.
TTACGCAACAGCATCGACCATGGAATTGAAGCGGAGGAAGAGCGCCTTAAGCAAGGAAAGCCAGCCAGGGGTGTTGTTCGCTTTATTGCCTTCTATTCAGGTTCGAACGTATTTATACAAATTCAGGATGATGGAAGGGGAATCGATGCTGAAAAGGTAAAACAAAAAGCCATTGAAAAGGGCCTGATCAATAAGGACGACGATCCAGGTAAGCAAGATGTTTTTAACTTGTTATTTACTCCCGGATTTTCCACTGCAAGCAAAGTTTCAAATGTCTCGGGCAGAGGTGTTGGTCTCGATGTAGTGAAAAAGGAAATTACAGACATGCGTGGTGAAATTGATATTGAATCGGAAAAAGGTCTGGGTACCAGCTTTACCCTAAAACTGCCGCTCACCCTCTCAATCATTGATACACTCAGGGTGTACGTAAATAACACGCATATCCTGATACCACGCGAGTACATCGTGCAGACCAGCATGCGTATCTCCAGTCTTGATAAGGGATTCGACGATAAATTCGAATTCGAAAACCAGGTAATTCCTGTTATTTCGCTTCGGAACGATTTTGATGCATCGACAGAAAACCAAACCAAACACTACAACATTATTGTAAAGCAATACGAGAAACTCTATGCCTTGCAGGTAGATGATATTTATGGCGAACATCAGGCAGTGGTTAAACCTTTGGGATATTACAACCATAACCATGATTACTTTTCAGGAGCCAGTATTTTGGGCGATGGCAGCCTTGCATTTATTTTGGATGTAAACAAGGTAATCAGCAATAAAAAGAACAAATCTTCGGTTGGAAATTATAATTTAAAATAATGAACCACTCAAGCGAACAAAGCAATACGTATTTATCCTTTTACCTGGGCGAAGAATTATTTGGAGCCAATGTAAAACATATCCTGGAAGTCTTAAAAGGTGAAACAATAACCGAAATACCGCGCAGCGAAGAATTTATCGAGGGTATTATTAATTTCAGAGGAGAAATTGTAACGGTTATCGATTTCCAGAAAAAGCTGAATATGCCCATCCCAAATCAGCAGGAAAAAGAAATAATTATTGTGGTTGAACTGCATTCAGATGAAAAAACCGCTTTAATTGGGTTATTAGCCGACCAGGTGCGCAAAGTGTTTAGCATGAATAATTCAGAACTTAAACCAGTTCCTGAATTTGGCAATTACTATAACCCTGAATTCTTGACCGGAGTGGCAAAAACCAACGATGGTCTTGTAATGATTCTCGATGTTGAGAAGGTATTAAGTGAAGCAGATGTACAGTTGATAATAGAAACAAATAATCAAGATAAATAATTATGAATAAGGCATTATTACTCATAGTAGTTTTAGTTGGCACAGTAGTTACAATCGGACTGTTTAGAATATTATTTAAAAGAGGTATTTCATTTATTACCGGTATCTTTTTTGTTATTCTGTCTGTGCTGGTTGTTGTAATGCTAAGAGTGAATATTTTAGCAAATGAAGTAGCCGACAGGTTTCTGGGGTTATCATTAATTATTCTGGCTGGCATTGTTATGGCATACATCTACGACCAGGTAGTCGGTAAAACATTCAGAGAAATGACCCAGAAAATTAATTCGCTCTCCGAGGGGAATCTGGATATTACAATCGAAGATAAATATAAGAAGCTAAAGAGTGAAGCCGGGGAAATCACACGTTCGCTCGATGATATGGTACAATCGCTTACCAAAAGCGTGGAATTAGTGCAAATGGTTTCCAGGGGCGAATTATATTTTGATATTGATCAACTGAATGAGAAATCGCAACTCGATTCTGCATTGAAAGAAATGGTATTGAAGCTGCGCGAGATGTCAACCAATATAAAACTAGCCGCAGAACAAGTGGGTGTGGGTAGCCGCGAATTAAGTACCACCGCCCAAACCATTGCCCAGGGAGCCAATGAGCAGGCATCGGCTGCCGAAGAAGTGGCCTCAGCCATGGAGGAAATGCAGGCTTCGAACCAGCAAAATACCGATAATGCCATTCAGACTGACCAGATAGCCAGGGGCGTGGCCACTGATATTCAGGAAGTAAACACCTCGATTGCCGAGACCTCGACGGCCATGAAAGATATTTCTGAGAAGATTGTACTTATTAATGAAATAGCTGAAAAAACCGACATACTTGCCATTAATGCCGCTATTGAAGCTGCCCGTGCGGGCGAATCAGGAAAAGGATTTGCCGTAGTCGCTGCCGAAGTGCGTGACCTTGCGGAGCATAGTCAAAAAGCAGCTGAAGAAATAGAGTCAGTTACCAAAGTAAGCATGCAAAAGGTAGAGAAATCTAAAGATCTGCTTGATAAAGTCTATCCGGAGGTAATAAAAACATCGACTCTGGTAAATGAAATATCAGCCGCCAGCAAAGAACAATCGAATGGTATTAAGGAAGTAAACTCCGGAATTCAGCAATTATCGGCTGTGGTACAGCAGAATTCGGCTTCTTCAGAACAAATGGCTGCCAGCTCTGAAGAATTATCATCTCAGTCGGATCAATTAAATGAGAGCATCAGCTTCTTTAAAGTCTCTGAAGACGACAGAGCTGAATATTCCGAAGGTGAAATCGAAAAACAAATAATGAAGCTAAATGACTTACTGGCTTCGAAAAGAAAAACCAAAAAGAAGAAAACTTCTTCGGTAAAAAAAATTAATCAACCCACAGCAAGAGGTGCGACGCTAGACAAGGGAGTGGATATAAAAATGGACGACGAGGACTTCGAGCAATACTAGCCCTGTATAATTGCTGTATAAACTACAGCTATGGAAGGAATTAGTTTACCTATTGTTATTGCTATTGTATTTGGCCTGATAGTAAGTTTTTCGGCTATTCGTATTCTTTTTAAAAACAGCATCACCTTTTGGGTAGGCTTGTTTTTTATCCTGGTTGCCCTGATGACCTATGTCTTCAGCCACTTAAGACTTTTAAAAAATGAAATAGCAGATGAATTGCTTGATGCCACGGTGATTATTGCAACAGCCTGCGTGCTCATGTATTTGTTCTACAAGCGTATTGGCAATACCCTTAACAACCTGGAAGAAAAAATCGATACCCTGGCCAGTGGTAAGGTTAATTTATCAATCGATGATGCAATACTGAACCAAAAGAATGAACTAGGTTCTATAGCACAGTCACTTTCAACACTCATCACTAACTTAAAACGAAGTATTGATTTGACAAAAATGGTGTCTAGGGGTGAGTTGTACTATAATTTCAAAGCCCATAAATCGGATGGTGATTTAGATATGGCTTTAAAAGAAATGGTCTACAAGCTTCGTGATATGTCCTCCCATATAAAAATGGCCTCAGAACAGGTAGGAGCTGGCAGCAGTGAACTGAGTTCAACTGCCCAGGCCATAGCTCAGGGGGCAAATGAACAAGCCTCGGCATCAGAGCAGGTAGCCTCGGCCATGGAACAAATGGCTGCATCGAACGAACACAATACCGAAAATGCCGAGCGCACCAACAAAATAGCGAAGATGGTTGCTGTAGATATTGAAAAGGTAAATACTTCAATTGCCAAAACCTCGCAAGCCATGAAAAACATCGCCAACAAAATTACCCTCATAAACGATATTGCAGAGAAGACTGATATCCTGGCCATTAATGCTGCCATAGAAGCGGCTCGCGCAGGAGAATACGGCAAGGGCTTTGCAGTAGTAGCCACCGAAGTTCGCGAATTAGCTGAACATAGTCAGAAAGCAGCGGTAGAGATTGAAATGGTCACCCGCGAGAGCCTCGAGAATGTTTTGGAATCGAAGGGTATGTTGGACAAGATTCATCCTGAGGTAAAAAATACTTCTACGCTTATCGACGAAATATCGGCAGCAACCCGAGAGCAAAGTAATGGTATAAAAGAGGTAAACAGTGGAATTCAACAACTTTCATCAGTGATACAAGAAAACTCAGCTTCGTCGGAAGAAATGGCCGCCAGCTCTGAAGAGCTATCGGCACAATCTGATCAGTTAAATAAAAGCATTAGTTTCTTTAAAGTTTCAGAAAAAGATAAAACAAAACACACCAGGGAAGAAATTAAACAGCAAATAGCATCACTAAGCAAGATGCTTGATGATACAGATACTTCAGACTCACCGGAAGAGAAAAATAATGGTAAGAAAGCGGGTTTAAAAACCAAAGGGAAAGCAAGTATGAAAAACAAAGGTGTAGATATTAATCTTTATGGCGAAGAAGATTTTGAATCTTATTAAGTCAAACTTTTATTTATAGCTGAAATTTCCAAAGCCAAAACTTAGTTTAAACGTAAAACTGTCGGCATCGGCATTTTTAATAACCCGGGGGTCGGTTGATATCCAGCGGTAGCCAATATCAGCATTTATCCGCCACCATTTCAGCATATTGATGCCCACACCCACAGATGGTTCCAGCGTAAATATCTTACGTTTGTAAACCGGGTTATCAAACAAGCCAAAAAAGGTCTTATCCTCGGTTAGATCCAAACCACCCAGAAAACCAATGCCCAGGTTGGTTTTCCAGAATACAGGTTTGCCGGAATAATGCTGATAGCCAAAATTGAATCCTCCGTGTCTGAATTTAACAAACAGGAATTCAGCATCGGATGCAACATCTTCCAGTTCAACGCCAGCTTCAATCCAATCCCAGTAATCTTCACTGCCAAATTCAGGAATGGCTAACTTATTTATTTTGGGAGAGCCACTGAAGAAAAATGCCACGGTAAAACGATTATTTAAAATAAGGCCCCCACTCACATCCACCACGGTAGCATTCTGATCGTTTAACTTCGAAAAGGAGGTACTCGGAGCTATCTGGGCGTAGAATGATGACAGGGTTACTTTGGAATCCCTGAGCAGGTAGGTGCTCTCCTCCTCCTGTGAGAGCAACAGCAAAGGGATTAACAGCAATATACAAAGG
>DNTK01000016.1 GCA_003508755.1 Bacteroidales bacterium
GCTTTTTTGGTCTCGTTCATGGAATCGATTTTTATTATTGCAATGATTGTTTTCATATTGAAAGCCTTTTTTGTTATAACTCTCTAGTTCCACGACTTACAGTATAAGCCTCCTCAACCGGTGAGATGAATATTTTACCATCTCCAAAAGCGCCTTTCTCTCCGGTTCTGGCAGCCTGAAGAATTGTTTCTACAGCAAACTCTTTGTCCTCATCTTTTATAACCATCATTAACAGGTCTTTTTGGAGTTCATCATAGGTAATATCCCCTACCTTTATACCACGCTGTTTACCTCGACCTACAACGGGAACTTTAGTAACAGCAACATACCCCGCTTCGAATAAAGCTTTCATTACTTTAGCTGATTTTTCCGGCCGTACTATGGCCCTTATCATTTGCATATTCTTAGAATTTTAATTGTTAGATTATTAAATTATTGGAATTGAGATTTTAAATTCTGAGTTGTGAGGCCTGGGATTTGAAAAGTCGTATTGAGCTGTCTAAATATCCCTCCTCTATTTTCCCATATCTCGCTTCTAGTTTAGGATTCCAAAATCAAGCAATAATTTTTCAAGCTCTTCCACTTCAAGTGGTTTAGGAATTACGAACATTCTGTTCTCATCAATCTTCTTTGCTAAGGCCCTGTACTCATCTGCCTGGTTATGCTCGGGATCAAAATCGATAACCGTCTTACGGTTTATCTCGGCACGTTGTACCATATTATCTCTGGGCACAAAATGAATCATTTGGGTGCCTAGTTTCCGGGCAAGTTCTTCAATCATGGCCTTTTCGTTATCAACCATACGGCTGTTACAAATTAATCCGCCTAAACGAACCCCACCTGCTTCAGCAAATTTCACAATACCTTTGCAGATGTTATTGGCAGCATACATGGCCATCATTTCACCTGATACAACAATGTAAATCTCCTGTGCTTTTCCATCACGAATAGGCATGGCAAATCCACCACAAACCACATCACCAAGCACATCGTAAAAGGCATAATCAAGCTGCTTATCTTCTTCGTATGCACCCAATTGCTCAAGCATGTTAATAGAAGTTATAATTCCACGACCGGCGCAACCTACACCAGGTTCAGGACCACCGGATTCGGTGCAGCTGGTATTTCCATATCCGATTTTCATGATGTCCTCAAGTTCAACATCTTCTCCCTCCTCACGTAGCGTATCTAATACTGTTTTCTGTGCAAGGCCTCCTAAAAGGAGTCGGGTTGAATCGGCTTTAGGGTCGCACCCTACAACCATTACTTTCTTACCCATTTCGGCTAATCCAGCCACTGTATTTTGTGTTGTTGTAGATTTTCCGATACCACCTTTTCCGTAAATAGCAATTTTTCTCATGACACTAGTTTTTTAATGATTACTTGATTTTGAATAATCAGCAACTGTGCCAAAAGGAATTTTGAGCCTCGTTTTTTACGATGGGTATTATTCTAATTCGCTGTATATGTATGTGTTATATATCTTATAATCCAAATAACGAGTACTTTGGCACGCATAAAATGTTTTACAATTATGTAAAAAGCTATCGGGCAATTTACAAATTGGTAAAAGGCATAAATGGGTTTCCTTTTGAATGCCCTGTAAACAGCTAATTATTTTGTCTGGAAGTACTTTTAGGTATCGGTTTCTAATAGATTTGAAATGTAATAAAGCAATAAGCATAAATCATAAAGAAACAATTAATAAGAATTAGATTAAATTAGGGGTGACATTTACATTTATGTATATTATTTACTTTTTACCCTTATTTTTTGGGGGTTGTATAATATTTTTTTATATTTTATTAGATGTTTATACCCTTTTTTGTTAGGGTATAAAAATTATTTAGTATTTTTACACCGGAATTCAATGTGATTTCAAGGGGCATTCAACAAGATTAATTTCATCTCATATGAAGGGCTATTTTTGTGAAAGAACAGGTAAACCATGCTATGGTGATTCGGAACTGCCCTTGCTTTTCGAAATCAGCCAACGCATCAACAATAGTATATTTCTAAAGGATGCAATGAATTCCATTATGGAAATTATTGCAGGCTATCTTGGGGCAGAACGTTCGCTGCTTTCGATTTTAAACCGCGAAGTAAGCAACATATTCATTGAAGCCGGTCATGGCATCAGTCATGAAGAAAAAAAACAAGGCAAATACCTTATTGGGGAGGGAATAACCGGTGAGGTAGTAAAAACGGGAAAACCCGTTTACATTGAAAAGATAAAGAAAGCACCGGGGTTTGTCAATAAAACAAAAATAAGCCTGAAGACTGATAACAAAGAAGATATATCTTTTGTCTGTGTGCCCATAACCGTCGAAGGGGAAATTCTGGGTACATTAAGTATCGACCGAAAATACGACGAAAGAATCCTAAAAGAAGAACTTATTAGAATATTGAGTGTAGTTGGTTCTTTAATTGCTTCGGCCGTTCGTGCACGTCAGGGACGAATGGAAGAAATTGAGCGACTCCGGGCTGAAAACATAGAACTACAAAATGAACTCCAGAACCGGTTCATCGATGAAAACATCATTGGAAACTCATCGAAGATGAAGGAAGTTTATAAACAAGTGCAGCAAGTGTCCAAAACCCAGGCAACAGTGCTTATCAGAGGTGAATCAGGGGTTGGAAAAGAATTAATAACAGACGCTATCCATTACGGGAGCGAGCGAGCAAAAAACCCGCTTATTAAAGTAAATTGTGCTGCCATACCGGAAAGTCTGATTGAGAGTGAGCTTTTTGGGCATGAAAAAGGTGCCTTTACTGGCGCCGATAAGCAAAAGAAAGGGCGATTTGAATTAGCAGAAGGGGGGTCGATTTTCCTCGATGAAATCGGTGAATTACCTCTTCAAATCCAGGTCAAACTCTTAAGAGTTTTACAGGAAAAAGAATTTGAACGGTTGGGCGGAACGAAACCATTAAAAACTGACGTGCGTGTGATAGCGGCTACAAACCGCAATTTGGAGGAAGCCATAAAAGACGGATCTTTCAGAGAAGACTTGTATTACCGTCTGAATGTCTTCCCTCTTTTTGTACCTGCCTTGCGCGAGCGTTTAAACGACATCCCGCTCCTGGTTGACCACTTTATTACAAAAGCCAACAAGAAAAACGGCACCGATATTATCCGGATATCATCATCGGCCATTGAAATGCTTATGATATATCGCTGGCCCGGAAATATTCGTGAGCTTGAAAACTGCATTGAGCGTGCAGCCATACTAAGCACCGACAAGGTAATTCGCCCTCAAAACTTACCTCCAACCTTGCAAACAGCTCAATCATCAGGTACCACAAACAAAGGAACCTTACAATCGATTGTTGAAAAAGTAGAAAAACAACTGATTATTGACACCCTGACAAACCAACGCGGAAATGTGTTCCAGTCGGCCAAAGAGCTTGGAATTTCAAACAGAAAGCTGGGTTTGCGCATTGATAAATATGATATTGATGTAAGCAAGTACAAATTTGTATAAGGTACTGAAATACTGAATGATTCCAGCCTTAGGGCACCTTTGGCAATCAACAGTACGCTTAAAATTTGGCAATCGTTCTATGTAAGGCACTGCCTTTTGTAATTCCCGACTGAATGCCTATATTTATGAAAATCATTTCATAACTGAATGAACATCGACTACCGATCAATAATCTTCTATTTCGTAGGTAGCATTTTTATTGCACTTCTGCTCTTCGTCTTCTATTATTTTACAAGCAAACGAAAAAACTGGCCAATTTTTACCTACATAGTAGCTAAGATTCTGCAGCTCATATCTGTAACAGGTATTGGCCTTAGGGATATAATTCCAGATTATCTATCAATACAGGTAAGTCTTGTAATCCTGGTGGCTTCCTACATATTTGAAATTTACAGTATAATATCCTACGATGGAAATTACAGAAAAAAGGTCCTTAACTTTTTTATTGTAGTGTTTTTTGTGACCACACCTGTATTTTTTATTTTAGGCACTACCGCAGCCAATAGAGCTATTATTTCTGCAATGGCGGCAGCTACCATATTTATTGTCGGAGCTATCGATTTAATCAATTTTAGAAACAAGTTAAAGTTCCCGATTCTAATTGCCTCAATTTTTTTGCTCTTTGGCGGAATCCAATTTTTAAGGGGTGTTGTAATTTTAAATATGGATGCCGCTTACGAGTTATACGAAATTAAGCCTATCGATAATATTTTTTACATCACTGCATTTATATACTTATCCTTAAGCAGTGTTGGCTTCCTGCTCCTGTTGAAAGAACGTGATGAGCAATACATTATTGATCAGAATAAGGTTTTAAAAGAGACCACGGAAACAAAAAATAAGTTATTTAGCATTATCGCACATGATTTAAAAAGTCCAATAGGCGCTTTAACCTCCCTTGCCCAGATTCTTTTAGAACAGCATAATGAGTTAACTCCAAAGCAACGTGAGGAAGTAATAACCAATATCACAAAAAGTTCCTTTGGAACATTTGAATTGCTTAAAAACCTACTTGAATGGACCCAATCCGAAACCGGAGAGCTTGCCATAAAGAAAGAAAAAATTCAGATTGATGAGATGATTCACGAAAATGTAAATCTCTTTATGAGTTCTCTTAAGAACAAGCGATTAAATCTAGTCCGCCATCTTGAAGATAATTGCTTTGCTTATGCCGACAGAAATATGATCAATACTGTTATTAGAAATCTATTGTCCAATGCCATTAAGTTTACGGAGGAATCCGGTACAATTAAGATTTATGCAGAATCAGCTAAAAACACTGTTTCGATTATAATTAAAGACAGTGTTATTGGCATCGGATCTGAGATTCTAAAAAGCATTTTTAACCTTGAATCCAGACCAAATACACGAGTTACCAACAATGAATCGGGGTCCGGCCTGGGCTTAAAACTATGTAAGCGCCTTATCGATATCCATAATGGGCTGATTGAAGTAGACAGTTATCCGGGAAAGGGTACTTCCTTTAAAGTTGTTATACCCTCGATTAAGTAATATTCTTTTCGACGAATTCTTTTATCTTTTTACTTTTTTTATATTCCTTTGCCACGTCAAATTAAAACAGGCTAGCATGAATAAATCGGTTATAGCAATTTTAGTGTTATTGGGACTTGCTACATCTCCTCTCCTTGCACAGAAAAAATTAAAAAGTGGCACCAAACTTGAAAAAGCTCCCACCTACAAAAGTATTGAGGATGCAAATCTTGCCAAAAAGAAAGTCTATAAGCTAAATCTCGATGGTCAAAAACTAAACAGCATTCCCGAAGACATCCGTAAATACAAAAACCTACAGGAACTATACCTGCGTAACAACAACATTGCCTTTTTGCCCGATTGGCTATTTGAGCTTACCAATCTCCAGATACTAATGCTTGGCGAAAACAATATCCAGGCCATTCAACCCGAAATTAGAAAATTGCAACACCTTGTTGTATTGGATGTTTTTGATAATAAATTAAGCGCATTACCCGGTGGAATTGGGCAATGCAAAAAATTAACCAAAATTGATGCAAACTGGAATAAAATAGCAACACTAACCGATAGTATCACTTCACTTAAAAACCTGGAATACATTTACCTTGAGCGAAACGAAATAACCACTATTCCTGAGAATATCGGAAACCTGACAAAACTAAAAGAAATTAAATTGCGAGAAAACAAACTTACCAGTTTGCCTGCATCGCTCGGGGAGTTGAAACTTATTACTGAGCTAAACATCGAAAAGAATCAATTAACTGAACTACCTGCGGAAATTAGTAATTTAAATTCGCTAAAAACATTAAAAATCAATAATAATCAATTAAAAGCATTACCCGATTTATCGAAATTGTTAAAGCTAGAGAAGCTGGATGCATCAAACAATAAGATTACAGCTGTTAAAGGAAACGCTATTAACATAGCCGCATTGAAGCAACTAGACTTAAGCATCAATCATATTTCAGCACTTAGTTTTAATACTGACCAATTAACAAATCTAGAGCAATTAGAACTGGAACTAAATAAAATCTCAAACCCTACTGCCCTTTATTCGATTACCTCATTAAAGGTTTTAAACCTTGGCAGAAACAATATTACAAAGATTACTGATGAAATTGGTCAATTAACCAAGCTGGAAACACTGATAATGAATTCCAATAAAATCTATTCCGTATCGAAACAAATTGGGAAACTTAACAAGCTTGTATTTCTTGATTTGAGTAATAACCAAATTCAACTTTTGCAAAGAGAAATTGGAGGTATGTCTTCCTTGATTGATTTACATCTTGAGAAAAACAGGTTCTCCAGCTTTCAGAAGAAGAATGTTAAGAAATATGTGCCAGCCACCACCAAGGTGTATTTTTAGAACCTAAAGATCGGAACACACTTTATTTATCACTAAAAAGCTTTCCTTTTTGAAGCTTTTTTATTTCCGATTTCGACATCTCCCTTTTAACTACTTCCTCTGGATAGGAAGATATCATACTATTCCGGAGTTTAGAGAAACCGACTGTTTCGTTGGCATTTATGCAGAAATTTATATTTAATGGCTTGAGTCTTCCCTTTCCCAAAACAGCATATAACTCAATGTGTAGTTTCCCTGTATCATCAACAATTCCGATTGGCTGGCCTGGATAAACAGTTTTCTCAGGCTTAGCAAAAACCACATCTGAATCTAAGTTTTCATAAACCAGAATTGTTCCATCTTTATGAAGTACTTCAAATGATTCCTTTTTTGAAATTCTGTCACCTTCATGATACATACCGGGAGTAGCTACCACCCTGCCCTTTCTCATTGCATATACAGTATCTCCTTTCGATAATAAAAAACTATTTTTGTAAATAGTTGTGCCGGCTTCATCTACGAATTCGTAAGTAAAAGGAGCCATGAAAGGAAGCAAATAGGGATAACTCTCATTTATATCTGAGCATGGCACGCCCAAAGAAAAACTATAGGAATACCTATAACCGGATGAGAACTCTTTATCATTAACATTTAAGGTTATTAAAGCATGTCTGCCCGGAAGCACCTTATACGTCTTATTAACATAGGCAGGATTAAGATTGTAGATATTGTCTATTTTAAGTGTCACAATATACGTATAGAATGATCGGTTACGGGCATAAAACGAATAACTGCTTCCGCTTTCCATTACTTCAATTTTAATCGGTTTGTCCATTCTTCTGCCAAATGTTATGTGATCTACCTTGCCTGATTGTGAAAAAGATGATGTGCTCATTAGAATCAGTAAAGCCAGAAGCAAGAAAGTCTTAAGTACCTGTAACATACCAAAAAAGGATTTATTAGATTTTCTATTTAACGAATTTCTTATGTGAATATAATGAGTGAAAAATACTTTTGCAAAAACCCACCTTATTGATTGAAAAATAAAAGTTTGTTTTGTCAGCATATCCAATGTAACTTTATTCGCATGAAACCTAATTTTCTAAATTCATGGCTACAAAACAAATAGGAGTTTTAACTGCCGGAGGCGATTGTCCGGGATTAAATGCAGCAATAAGAGGCATCGGTAAAACCGGAATGAACCAATTCGACATGCAGGTAATTGGCTTTAAAGATGGTTTCAGGGGATTAATGGAAAACCGGTTTATTCGTCTCGATGGTGAATTGCTTTCGGGAATATTAACCCAAGGAGGTACGGTACTGGGCACCAGTAGAGATAAACCCAATAAGATGCTTATTGGCGGCAAAGTGATGGACATGACTGAAGTTATTGTAGAGAACTATTATGCTCACCACCTCGATTGCCTTGTATGTCTTGGGGGCGGTGGCACTCAAAAAAATGCCTTCCTTTTAAAACAGCAAGGATTAAATGTAGTTACCCTGCCCAAAACCATCGATAACGA
>DNTK01000441.1 GCA_003508755.1 Bacteroidales bacterium
CCACCCTATTGGCGAATGAAGCCTACCTCAACCTTGTTGATCAGAACAACATCGATTGGCAAGGGAGAACGCATTTCTTTGCGATGGGTGCAAAAGCAATAAGGCGGATTCTGGTTACTCATGCCCGCACAAAAAATGCCCAGAAACGTGGGGGTAATCTTCAGCAAATCGATTTAGACGAGAACCTGACCGTGGCGGTTGAATCGAATGAATTACTGTTAGCTTTGGATGAAGCTTTGGAGCACCTGAGCAGAGTTCATGAGCGTCAGGCAAAAATCGTTGAAATGAAATTCTTTGGAGGTATGAAAATGCAAGAAATTGCTGATGAATTATTTATCTCTCTGCGCACGGTAGAAGTTGACTGGACCACTGCCAAGGCCTGGTTGAAAAACTTTATGTCAACAGAATTATAATGACCTCATAAGATAGGAGTAAAAGGCTTCTGCTTCCTATTAAAACTGAGTGCCATAAAAAAGAAATTGACTCCGGGCAGATAAGAATCTTCTTATTATTGCTGAGATGAAAATAAAACGGTGTCCGTTTCAGACATTGGTTAACTTATCGAGGTATTCCTTTAACACTTTAAAGTTTGTTACTGCTCCAATACAAGCAATATATCCATCAGGGCGAACCAGTAAAAAATCTCCTGCTGTAAGACCAAAACCAGCTAACAATTCAACTGCTGAATCTGAACCAGAAACATGGAAGGATTCAATAACAGAAGAGTTTAATTCAAGAAATGAGCTAAACCTGGCTGGCAGTTGTTCGCTGGAGAGAATACATAATTGATGTTTTGTTTCTTGACGGGCATATTCCGATAAAACAGCTGGCAAGGGAAACCTGTCGCCTGACCTTAATCTCGCCCGATTACCATGCTTCAGATAACTTGAAACAGTTAAAGGTCCCTTTCGATAATGAATGCCAGTTTGTGAAATACTTCTATATACATAATCCCTGAGAGATTTATTTTTTCGTATTAAAAGAAAAGCCACAGGCACAAGTAAACGCAAAAAGGGCAACCGAAGAATTCTAATGAGAATCGATTGACTGGCCAGCAGTCGAAAAAAAATATCGGTTGCTGAAATAACCTTCCTTGCAACCGGGTTTCGTTCCTCAGTATAGGTATTAATCAAATTCCTGGGAGCGTTTTTTGCAAGCGTATAATAGAGTTTCCATGCCAGATTAATGGCATCCTGCATACCTGTATTCATGCCTTGTGCACCTATGGGGCTATGTATATGTGCCGCGTCACCAATTAAAAAGCAGTTTCCCTCCTGAAATGACTTTGCATAGCGTTGCTGTGTTTTAAATACCGAGAACCATTCCTTCCTTTCCAGGTTAACCGCCATTTTTGAATAAACACGAAAGGTGTCATTTACATGTTTGAAATTTATTTCTTCTTTGCCAGAGGATAATTCGGGGAATGAACCATCGATTCTCCATCTTTTGTTTTTTAGGGGAAAAAATCCTGAAACCGCTTTCCTGGAAAAAGCAAAATGAATGGTATCCTCTTGCAGACTTTTTGTATCGATACCTCCATCATACACAAATAACGATAGCTCATAAGTCTTACCTACAAATGGTATATTCAGAATATTTCGAACCGCACTATTGTATCCATCTGCTCCGATTACATAATTAAAAATCGCTGGAGGTGAAGAAACATCCGTATTATCAAACGTAACCTCAACAACGGACTCTTTCTGTATTATTCCGGAAAGGCAAACGTTTCGTTCAATTTTTATTCCTTTTGCGCTAAGATAGTGTTCGAGAATTTTTTCTGTTTCGCATTGCTCGGTCAATAATAAAAAAGGGTACTTGGAGGCTTTCGGGGCAAACAAATCCAGATTTAGTGCAGGTCCGGTATTGCCATTTAAATAGGTCTGTATCATTTTTGCCTTCATGCCGGCATTCATTAGCTTTTCCGACAAGCCCAATGGCTCAAGCAATTCCAATGTCCTGTTTTGAATTATTAGTGCCCCAGAATGAATATTTCTTTTTTTGCGCTTATCTATTATTCTGAAACTGATTCCGTAATCGGCCAATAAACAGGCCATAGTAAGACCCACAGGGCCCGCCCCAACAATCAGTATTTTCTCATTTGATTTCTGTGTATTCAAAAGCTGGCAATTAATTGGTACCGAAACATCCAGACGCGTCTAAGCATATAGTTTTTTATGCCTGCTCTCTCCAGTATAAACTCCAAATCACTTTTCTTAAATGCTTTTAGAACAGACAAAGGACCGTCGTTTTTCGATAAATGTGATCCATTGAACAAGCGGGTAGCTATCCATGAACTATAATAAGCCGTGCGACTACGCTTTAAATCAATAAACACCAATCCGAAGTTACATCTTTTATGTAAATTTGTAAAAATTTGAATGAGCTCGTGATTGTTCAGGTGGTGAAAAAAAAGCGAGCTTATTACCACATCCACATCTTGCATATTTGCTGCATATTCGCTCGCATCAGCACTGCAACCTGAAATTTCAGGGTATTCATGGCTGCGTTCATTCAGGCAATCAATAACCATGGGGTTAATGTCTACTCCTATGAGTTTCAATTTCAATTTATTTTTTCTTCCCCACCTTGCAATAAAACGAAGGGTATCTCCACTACCGCATCCTAAATCAACAATGGTAATGAGTTCTTTCTTGGGCAAGATGCTTTTTAAGCCGGCTAAGATAATAGAAGGACCCCGTGAAAGCCTGTTCAGGGTTTCTAACTCATCCAGGTTTTTATACAGCACTTCCCGGGATACAGATAAATCATCAAGTAACTCCGATTCATTCGATCGTGCTGCAAACTTATTTGCCATATTCAAATAATGCTGATTCAATGCTTAAACCGGGGCCAAATCCAACAGAATAGATGTTTTCGTTGTATTTATCGGGTAAATCCAGAAAAGCCTTTAATATAAAAAGAATGGTCGGTGATGACATATTCCCATATTGCTGAAGGACCTGGTAGGACAATTCCAATTCGTTATCCATTAAACCAAGGCTGTTTTTAACCGAATCCAGAATTTTCTTTCCACCGGGATGCACAGCATAATTGTCAATTTTTGATACATCAACCTGTAGTTTATCACCCACCCGATGCAAAAGATCTTTTATTTCATCGCCTATTAAATCTGGTATCCGGGCATTTAATATCATCTCAAAGTTAAGTGGTTTTATATCCCACCCCATTAATTCTTTTCCTTTATCAAGTAAATATGAATGAAATCCCTTCACCCTTAAGTTTACTTTGCTTTTTGTCCTCACTGCGTCATTGCACATAATAACAGCAGCAGCTCCGTCGGCAAACAGGGTATTTGCCAGAAGATTATCTGAATTATCTTTGGGACGAAAGTGAAGGGTGCATAATTCCACACACACAATTAAAACTTTAGCTTGGGCTTCAGCCCGGCAAATATAATCGCCCATCTTAAGTGCATGGAATGCCGCATTACAACCCAGGAAATTAACCGCGGTGTGCGAAGTATCCTCTGGTAATTCAAGCTCCTTTATTAATTCGGCATCTAAGCCAGGAGCATATAATCCTGTACAAGTAACAGTAATGATATGTGTGACGCCAAAGGTGTTTATGGGTGTCTGAATATTCTTAAATGCCGCATCTATGGCATCTTTTGCAAGGGGTAGCGCTTTCTCTTTGAATGTATCTAAACGGACATCGACTTGGGGTTGAGGAGAATTACCATTAAAAAAAAGTTGTTTGGCAGGAGTTATATTAAAATCAGGCAACACCGAATATCGGTTTTCAATACCACTAAAACGGAATAGGGCATTAAGCTTTCGTGAAGCTTCTTTATGGTTGTATGCTTCATGCATAAAGTTCAGGATATCCTTCTGTCTGGTGGGGTATGAAGGTGATGCGGTGCCAATGGAAACTATTTTACTCATTCTAAAACCAGTTATAAAAGTTATTTAAGACGAGAAGGATAAAATATGCATTCATCATGGTTGATGACAGAAGGTTCATTCGCATTGTATTTTCGAAATTAGCTTCATTTGTATTTCT
Source organism: Bacteroidales bacterium (assembly GCA_003508755.1). GTDB lineage: Bacteria > Bacteroidota > Bacteroidia > Bacteroidales > UBA10428 > UBA10428. The sequence goes on from DNTK01000441.1 coordinate 4,024, forward strand.
TTTTACCTTGATGTTCCAGCGAATAATTCTCACGACAACCGGCAATAAAAAAAGTAAGAAAAGAATGAGCGCCACATCACGGTTTTGTTCCCGAAAATACCAGAATAACAATATCGTTGCCAATGTAAAAAGTACTGCAGAAAAAGTAAAAGTACCCATATACCCCAGCTTGTAGCTGATAGTAATCACTCCATCCTGTTTATCGGCTTCATGCTGATAGATTTGTGTTAAAGGGTACATACTTCCAATAAATAAGCTTGAAACGAGCATACAAATAACAGTATGGGTTGAAAAATATTCATGCCATTCGCCAACAGCAAAAGAAGCTATGGAAATGAGGTATACCCATGCACCCTGAAAAATAAACACAATAAGAAATGATAAGACAGGAAATTTCTTAAGACGAATACCGCGATAGCTATACAACCTTGACATGATAATAAAACCCAACACCAAAAACGTCACCAACGGAGAAACGATTAAAGTCAACAGAATAGCAATGCTGTCGAACAGAAGAGTAGTATAAAAAAGATTGCGGGTTACCCTGGGAGGGTTTTTAAGGCCGCCAATGCTTGATTCATCTTTATCCTGATAGCTATTGTATCCATTACTTGATGGAAAAATAAAAAGATGCAAGGCAATAAATATAAGTATTGCATTTTGCCAGTTTACTGCAGTGGCCTGACTTAAGGCAAACATAAATACCGGCATCAGGAAAAACGAAAATGGAAACCGCAGATGCTTTATAGTACTTCTATCGTAAATGGTCAGGTTGGAAACTTTTGTCATAATGAATAAACAATTGCGAAAGGGCAAGGTTCGTAGTTTTCCTTTGTTTGTGCAATGAAGTGCTTAATTATCTTGATTTCGTGCCATACGCTTTAAATCATTTTTACAACTTGTTGCCAGTTCGGGTAACTTGACAGCCTCGGCAATAAGGTCGGTGTTTTCTCTTGCATTGTACAAAAGAAAAAATATTTCTTTGATACTAAACTGTGCTTCGGCTGATCTAATTAGCTCAAACGTATCGTCTTTTCTTACCTCACCGGGTTCTAATACTCGAACATATACCCCCGATTGATTAAGCTTTATGAATTCTTTTACTGCCCTGGCATCCTCCATACGAATACCAAACTTAAAGCAGGGTTGACGGGGTTGGGTTACCTGTACCTTGGCAGTTCCAACTTTAAAAACATCCCCTATGAAAACTTCCGATTCATCCAGTCCTTCGACAGTAAGATTTTCCCCAAACATACCCCAATCCCATTTCAACATAGGGAATTTTGCTTTCCATGCAGGATAGTGATCTGCCGAAAACAAGTAGCAAGCTTTATCAATACCTCCATGATACCGTCTGTCGATTACCTGATCATTTTCTACGTCTTCCTGGCCTAGCTTTATCGGAGCATCTACAGGATATTTAAAGATACCTGTGTATATATCTTTACCTCGATAGATTACTTTCTTCTTTTTACCAATATTTGTCGAAATAATTTTCATGGTGTGCATTTCAGTTTTTAAACACAATAAAAGCGTTTAGAGAGGTTGCTATCAATAACCAAAGAAAATAAGGTGCTACAAGTATTACTTTATATCTTACATGATGAAAAGTTGCAAATAAAAACCAACCAATAACCAAAGTAAGGAGAAGAATTATTGCCAACCCCAATGTGGTGAACTGGAAGTGAAAAAACACTGGGTTCCATAATACATTCAGGATCCAGGATATTACAAACATACTAAGCAGCATGAGTTGGTTATTTGTCGATTTCCAGACAAGCGACATATATAGCGAAAAACAAAGCATTATCGTTGTCCATGCAAAACCAAATACCCACCCTGGCGGGGTCCAGGGTGCCTTATGCAATTGCTGATACCACTCAGACGAAACACCATTACCGGTAAAATAGCTGCCAATGGCCAGTCCACCAAAGTTTATTATAAGAAATATAAGAATTCTGATTACCATAATAATAAAATTAAAACTAATTCACATCCTGGGTTAAAAGTCGCTTTCCCGTTAAGGAAATACCTATGGCACCTAAGGGTGCAGAAACAACAATGCTTAAAACGGCCAAAGCTAAAATAGTCTGTCCAGCCTCAATGGATGAATTGGTTATTACACCCTCCTGAATGAGTGTTAAAGGAACAGCACCTATGGCAGCCTGTACAGTAGCTTTGGGCCAGTAAGCAATCATACAAAATAATTTTTCTTTGGCATTTAGATTGGATCCTATAAGTGATAACCATACACCACCGCTTCTCAAGAGCAACCCAATAAACAATATTAAAAGTCCGACTCCCATCATTTGCCCATTAATATTAGATATATCCAATTCTGCACCGATATAAACAAATAAAAGAATTTCAGCCAATACCCAGACCTTATTAAATTTTACAGCCAATCGATTAGCAAGTTTCGGGTACTTGTCGAGTATAACAAAACCAATGGCCATAATACCCAGCAGTCCCGCCAGGTGAACATAATGCTTTACAGCTTCCAGTTCGGTAAACTCATAAAAAGCCACTGCAAAAATCATAAATATGATAACCTTTTTAGTGTCTCGTATATGCACTTTTTTAAAATACCATACCAACAAATATCCCAGACCTGCACCAATAAGAGCTCCCAATATGATGCCCATAGGGACACTTACAATAAGGTAAGGAACATTCACTGCTGTTCCTGTGGCCAGCCCTGTAAATACTCCAAAAATTGTAATGGCAAACACATCATCTACCGAGGCTCCTGCCAATACAAGGGTCGGCACTTCTTTATTTTTTCCAAAGCCTTTATCCTTCAAAGCAAGCATGGAAGGAACCACAACTGCGGGTGAAACAGCTGCAAAAATAAACCCCAGCATTCCGGCCTCGATAATCGAAAATCCCAGTATATAATGCGAAAGAATTAGAACTGTTACACCTTCAATAACGCAGGGAACAAACCCCATTCTGATAGCTGGCCCACCAATCATATTCAATGTACTTTTTTTAATACCCAGACCGGCCCGAATAAGTATTACAATTAAGGCTACCGTTTTAAATTCCCGTAAAAGATCTATAACACTTGCATCGATAAGATTAAGCAAACTTGGGCCCAGAATAACACCGGTAATAATCATTCCTAAAATTCCTGGTAGTTGAATTTTCAAGAATAGAAAATTGAGAATCAATGCAAATAAAACTATGAGTGCTATATCAGTTAGCATAAAAATATAAGTTTAAAACGCTTCACTTAATCTGAAATCAATGCTCCAGTCTTTAATTCCTGCGGCAATATCCATTCCTACTTTAAACTGAGTGTCTTCCACCACCGTGACTCTAAAACCGGTTCCTATGCCAGGTAGAAGTTTTCCATTATCATCTTGGTTAATACTCTCATAAACCGATGCCATTCCAAAAAAACCAACCAGCCCAAAACGCTTATGGAAATTCCACCGGTATTCTGCCTGAATTGCCGCGAGATAATTGCCACGAAATGCACCTTGCGAATAGCCCCTTATATCGGTGCTTCCAACAATAAACTGCTGATTAAATGACAAGCTTCCGATTCCTAAACCTATAAAAGCTCGAGCTGCAATAACATCTTTGTCAGACCGTACTGAAAAATAGTGGTTGTAATCTACCTCAATTTTATCAGAAACAAAATCATTGCCCAGCAGCTCGGGATAAGTAAAATAAGTAAAGTTGGAAACAAACCCTTTCCTGGGGTAAAAAACATTAGACCGTTTATCCATGGATAGAACTACGCCAACCCCTGTAAGAGTTGTTTTTTCGTTTATCGGAAACTCCTCACTGGTAGTTTTCAGATCCATTCTTATCAGGCTCAGACCTCCGTATAAACCACTGATAATTTGTCTCTGAACCTGGCTAAAAATAAAGGTAGCCTCTGTATTATAGGGTATCCAGCTGTTTATTGGATTATCAATATAAAACTGAAAGTTTACCACTCCCAAACCACCTGCTGCCGTTACACGCCATTTGTCCTCCTTAAAATGAAAACTTCCAAATCCCATCCCAAACCATGATCCGTTTGTTGTATACATACCCAGGGCACCCACAATCGATGAAGGAGACACAGTATCCTTATCAATCGGATTAAACATAAGCATGGGAATGGCACCTACCGTAACGCCAAAAGACCTGTCATAATTGATATAGGGGATAGGCATAAACTTATACTTTCCATCGATCCGGTTTCCTCCACCACCAACTCCGCTACCGGGTAACCCCTGACTGTAAGACAAAACTGAAGTAAATAAAAACAGAAGAACATAAAAGTATCTGAAACAGGCAAGAGCCTTTGATTTCGAGTTCATGCAAAGAGGTTTGTTACTTTTCTTCTCTAAAGATAAATCATTCAAGTGAAAAAAACTGATTGATATTCAATTGAGACTGGTAATAATAACATCGAAGTCGTAATTCTCAGACATCTTTTTAATTTCGGACTCCAACTGCTTTTTTAGCTAATCACTGTATGAAGAATTTAGCATTTCATCTGCTGGGAAATATACAGCATAATCCAGAATTTACGACCGGTATACATGATATAAACCTTCCATCTAGGTTATAATATTCATCCAGAAAAATAGCCTGTGAATTTGTACCAATTGAAAATGAGATTCCCAAAACCCCAAATATAAATGCTCCTGCCAGTGACCACCTGATTCCTTTTACCTCGAGCATAGCCCCCCAGTTGTTATGTTGAATCTCAAATTTAATGAACGTGCTTGTTTGTAACTAAAAACAATCCCCAGGGAACCACTCCTGGGGATTAAACCAAATCCATGAAAACACTTTATATTGTCTTAAACCACTTTGTTATGTGCTCTTCAAATATAAATGCGTAAAAGAATCTCAAAAACCACAAAAAAGATTTATTTTTTTTTAGAAAAATCTATTCGTAGTTTTCAGTAACTGAAAACATACTATTAATTCCTATCCTAGCATTGTATTTAAAAATGAAAAAAGTTGTACTAATTACCGGTGCCACATCCGGACTGGGACTGAATATGGCTCAGAAGCTCTCCAGGAATCACTATATTGTATATGCATCAGGGAGAAATATTTCGACGCATAAAGATTTACCCAACCTGAAATTTATTTACCTGGATGTTACCAAAGAGGATGTAATAAAAAGTGCTGTAGATCTGATAATTAGTGAGCAGGGAAGAATTGACATGCTCATAAATAGTGCAGGCATTGGAATTGCAGCAGCAATCGAAGAAATCGATACCCAGCTGGTAAAAGAAGCATTTGATATCAATTACATGGGAATTATAAGGATGGTACAATATGTTATCCCTCCCATGCGCAGGGCTGGAGGTGGGAAAATTATTAATATTGGATCTATTGCCGGAAGAGTAGGATTACCTTTTCAGGGAATTTATTCATCAACTAAGTTCGCAGTTGAGGGATTAAGCGAAGCTTTGCGCATTGAACTTAAGCCTTTCGGAATACATGTGGTTATTATAGAACCTGGTAATTATCGCACCAATGTTTCGAAGAACCGCACAATTATAGAACCTCATTCAGACTCTCCCTACCGAAAGCGACTCACCAATTTCTTTGAACTTTTGAATAAAAATATAACAAAGGGAAGGAAAGCCGATTATGTAGGTGAATTAATCCTCCGAATTGCGCATAAGAAGAAGCCAAGATTCAGGTACTCAACCGGCCGTTTTTATGAAATAATTACACCGGCAATCCGGTTTTTCATGCCTTCGAAGTTATTCCACAAAATTTTAACCTATTTCTATCGCATTTGATACTGGTAAAAAAACGTATGTGGTTTCAGTTAACCAAAAGAAATAAAAATTATGTTGACATGAAAACACTGGTTATTTCTTGCTTTATAACTTGCAGCCATCGAAAAAAGAAAATTGATGAATAAAAGTTTTAGCAGGAATAATCAATGCTTGGCGGCCTAATTTGTATAAATAAAAAAGCTATTCGGCTCCATTAAAAAAAAATAATAG
>DNTK01000373.1 GCA_003508755.1 Bacteroidales bacterium
ATAAAGGATAGGGCAATTCAATTTTTTGATAGGGAAGTTGAAAATGCATTCAAATCTCATGGACACTCGCAGTCAGATTCACTGCAGCCTAAAGAGTTGACAGAATTGCTAAATTACTTTTGTGACACGAGCAAGGTTCAAAATTACTATAATCCCTTTGCGGGTATTGCCTCGTTGGCTTTAAGCTTACCGGCGCACATAAGATATCTAGGTGAAGAAATAAATCAAAAAACTTGGTTAGTTGGAAAACTTAGAATGTATATGTATGAACGTTCGAATTCAATGAACTATCAATGTGCTAACAGCATTGAAAAATGGACGTTTCCGACGGCTGATAAATACGACTTTATTGGATTCAATCCTCCTTTAAACTTGAGGTTAAAACCATCAGACATTGATTTTTTAGATTCTGAATACGCTTATGCAAGAAACGCAAATTCTCTCATCATATCTAAGTGTTTTGATATGTTAGATGACGATGGGAAGATGGTTTTCGTTATGTCAAGCGGCTTTTTATTTAGCAATGCTAAAAAGGATATTAACCTTAAAAAAGAACTCGTAGATAATGGGCATGTAGAAAAGGTGATTGCTCTGCCAGAACGCATTTTTAATTTCACCTCAATTGGAGTTAATATCATAGTGTTAAACAAAGTATCAAATACTGAAAGAAAAATTGATTTTATTGATGCATCCGATAAGTTTAAGCTCGGTGATGGAAAAATTAATATTCTTGATAATGACGCTATTTTCAAATTATTTGATTCTGATAAGAATAGTAAAAAAGGAACAGTTCATATTAATGAAATCTCTAAAAATGGTTACAATCTGTCCGTTAATAGATATGTATTCGAGGATCTTAATCTTTCAGTTGGTGAAGCTCACAACTTAGTACGGTTGAAAGATCTGGTAACTCCTTTACCACGAACTACAGAAACTGTTGATGGTGATGTAAAGTTTGTCAGAATAAGAGATCTGTCAAATAGCCCATTGGAATCTATTAAGTCTTTCAAGGATATAGAGATAAAAAACTCAACAATCAGAATTAGTCCACTTTTAGATAATTCTCTTTTGTTAGCAACTACATGGAAATCTTTAAAACCAACCGTATATAAGAAGCAAGGTGAGAATATTTATTATGACTCAAACTCAATTTTTGCGTGTACGGTAGATGAATCAAAAGTAGACCTAGACTACTTAATTCTCGAGCTCAATAAAGATTATATTCAAAAACAATTGGAGCAGAGGAGTATTGGCACAAGCATCTCTCGAATTAACCGAAAGGATCTTCTACAAATAGAAGTGGTAGTACCGGATCGGAGTACTCAGGAAAAAAGAAAGCTCGACTTTAAAGAATCCGTAATAAAGGAACACCAAGAAAAATTTGAAACTCTAAAAAAACAATTAGGGGTAGACATAGCAGATGAAAATAGTTTTCTTAGGCATAAAATATCTGGAACCCTAAAGAATATAAGGGGGTCTTACAATAAGCTGAAGGATATTATTGACAATCAAATATCTAAAGATTTACCGGAGGTGTATGAATATAAACTAAGCCCAAAGCTCACAACAAATCTAGGGGATTATTTGTCCAGATTAGATCGCGACATAAAATCTGTTCATAGAGCTGTTAAGAATGTTGGTCTGGAACTTACAATGCTTGACATTAAGCTCGAAACAATGAATTTCATAAAGTTTATTGAAGATTATGTTGAAGAGGTTAAGAGCAGACCACATATTAATTTCTTGATAGATCTCGACATAGATGAGGAAGCTCTAAAAGATAATAAAATCAAGGAAGTTAATTTCAGAGGAGATAAGGAAATTCTATACCAAGTATTTGATAATATCATTGAAAACGCTGAGCGTCATGCTTTTTATGAATCTGGTAAAGATGAAAATAGAATAAATGTTCTGTTACTTTATGATTTTGAGGAATTAAATGTTCAGTTAGATTTCGCCAATAATGGTAAACCACTTCCAGAAGACTATTCACATGAGGCGTTTACGAGAAAAGGAAGTACTGCTGGGAAAAATGCCGGTAATGGTTTTGGTGGATGGTTTATGAATGAAATAATGAAAACTCACAACGGAAAATTTGGATTTACAGATGAAACAGGCTGGGAAGGAATTCAAGGGGACGATGTAACCACAATTGAACTTACATTCCCAATAGAAATAAGAATATAGATTATGTATAAAGTTTTATGGTTTGATGATGAGTGTACTACGCTCGAAGATATAGTTGAGGATTGTCTATTAAACGACATCCAATTAGTTGGTTTTAGCAATGCAAAGGAAGGTTTAAAAACTCTTAACAAAGATCATTACAGGTTCGATGCCATCTTGCTAGACGGTATGTTTTTTAATGACGCTAAACAAAAAGGGGATCCTGACGAAAGTGCATTTGGAGAGGTTGCTATCGCGTTAGGGCAACTAGAAGCAAAAGGAATTGTATTGCCATGGTTCATTTATTCAGGTCAAAAGAACTTTGTCAAAGAAAAAAATAAGTTGGTTGAATTATTATCAAAAAAGGCATATGCCAATGGAAAAGTCTTTGATAAAAATAACGATGAAGATTTTATTAAGCTCTGCGAAGAAATTAAAACTGCTGCTGACTCTCAGCCGGTAACCCAAGCGAGGCATAATAATCCGGAGTTAATGCAAATATTTGAAAAGGGATATCTAGGACAAGATGAAGAAGATCAATTAATTCAATTGATAATAAAACCTTTACCCACTAACCGGTCTGAAATAAAAGACTTCCTCACAAATATTAGAAGCTTACACGAAAGTTGCTTAATTAAGCTAGAAAGTATACGAGTAATTCCTAATGCAAATGAGAAATTTGCAAAAATCAATAAGCATTTATCGGGTAATAAACGGTGGGACGATATCTCAAAACAACTAATACCAACTACACATGAATACCAAAACTCAGCGGTAGAGAATTTAAATGCTTGGATTTACTTTACATGTGGAACTTACATTCACAATCTAAAACAACAACACTTTGCAGGCTATATGATTTCAAACTACGCTGTAGAATCTTTAAGACATGGCTTGTTCGAAGTTTTATTATGGTTCAAAAAGACTTATAAAGAGAATATGTAATAGTGCACATATACTGCACATATTAAAATTACATTTACAGTATTATTGAAATCTTATTTTTATAGTGTATGATAACAGGAGAACTTAAATCACAAGTAGATAAAATTTGGTTAACATTTCATTCTGGGGGTGTGACTAATCCGTTAAGTGTCATTGAACAATTCACCTATTTATTGTTCATAAGACGGCTTGATGAAAGACAGCAATTAGAGGAGAAAAAGGCTCAAATGACCAAGAAACCCATCAAGAATGTGATTTTCACCCCAGAGCAAAGAGACTTGCGTTGGAGTTCGTTCAAGAACAAAGACCCAGAAAGTATGTATGAGCTGTTTACAAAGCCTTCAGTTGATGGTATGACAGTCTTCGATCATATGAAACAAGTGGGTCATCAGGCTGGGATCTTTGCTGATTTTATGAAAAATGCCAATTTCATTATTGCTACACCAAAGACCCTTGACTTGGTAGTTCAAATGATAGATTCCATCAACATGGAGGATCGCGATACCAAAGGTGACTTGTATGAGTATATGCTATCTAAAATTGCTTCTGCAGGTACTAACGGACAGTTTAGAACCCCAAGGCATATCATTAGAATGATGGTAGATATCGTACAACCTAAAAAAGATGATATCATTTGCGACCCATCAGCCGGAACCGCAGGTTTTTTGGTAACTGCTAGTGAATATTACCGGGACAACCACAGTGATTGGTTCTTAGATAAAGACTTTAGGGAGCATTTTAATGACGAAATGTTCAATGGCATTGAAATAGATGATACCATGGTGCGTATTGGCGCCATGAACTTACAGCTGCATGGTATTGAGAGTCCAAATTTAATCAAGGATAATGGCCTGGGAGAGGGTTTGGCAGAGATTAGAAATAGGTACTCTTTGATTCTGGCCAATCCCCCTTTTAAAGGAGCTTTAGACTATGATGAGGTTGAAGGATCTATTCTTAAAATAGTCAAATCTAAAAAGACTGAATTACTATTCTTAGCTCTTATGCTTAGAATGCTTAAAACAGGCGGTAGATGTGCGGTCATTGTGCCGGATGGAGTGCTCTTTGGAAGTTCTAAGGCTCATAAGCAGATACGGCAGGAAATTATTGAAAATCACAAGTTGGATGCGGTGATATCCATGCCCAGTGGGGTGTTTAAACCCTATGCAGGGGTAAGTACGGCTGTATTGTTTTTTACAAAAACAGGTACCGGCGGCACAGATAAGGTATGGTTCTATGATATGCAGGCAGATGGTTACAGTTTAGATGACAAGCGTTCACCGGTTAAAGACAATGATATTCCAGAGATACTATCCAGATACCATTCCATGGAGAATGAAGAGTCTAGGGCTAGAACCGAAAAGAGTTTCTTAGTGCCTTTTGATGAGATTAAGGAAAACGATTGGGATCTCTCCATAAATCGCTACAAGGAAATTGTTTATGAGGAAATAGAATACGATCCGCCTGCTACTATTATCAGTGATATTGAAGCTTTAGACAAACAACGTGAAGAGGCTTTAAACGTTTTAAAGGAAATGCTGAATGGTTAGATTAAAGGATATTGCGAAAATTACTGCAGGGCAAGCTGCGCCTAAGGAATTTACCAATACTGGCTTACCTTTTATTAGGGCAGGTCATCTTGAGGATTTATTGTCTGGTTTGGATATTGATAGCCTTCCAAAAGTATCTGAAAAAGTAGCTCGGACAAAAAGATTAAAACGTATACCAAAAGGGACGATATTGTTTGCTAAAAGTGGAATGAGTGCTACTAAAAACAGGGTTTATATTACAGGAGCGGATGCATATTTTGTTAGCCATTTGGCAGGAATATTACCAAATACACAATTTTCAACTTCATATTTATCCAGATTTTTATCATGGTATAATCCTTCAAAATTGATTTTGGATTCTGCTTATCCAAGTATAAGATTAGAAGACATTAATAATTTAAAAATCCCACTACCACCACTAGACCAGCAAAAACAAATAGCATCCATATTAGATACCGCAGATGCCTACCGACAAAAAACAAAAGCCCTCATAGATAAATATGATGCCCTTACACAGTCCTTGTTTCTGGATATGTTTGGGGATTCATGGCTTAATCCAAATAATTTTCCCCTTAAGATGTTACGTGATTTAGTTAATGATGGAAAAATCATTACCTATGGGATTGTTCAAGCTGGTGAGCATATTGATAATGGTATCCCGTACATTAGAACAGGCGATATTAAGGATGGCAAAATTATTACAAAAGGATTAAAAAGAACTAGTAACGAAATAGCACAGGCTTATAAAAGGTCAAAATGTTCGGCAGGGGATATTATAATGAGTATTAGAGCAACAGTTGGAACAATTGCATTTTTGCCTAATTCTCTTCATGGTGCGAATTTAACCCAGGGTACCGCACGAATATCAACTGATAAGAATAAAGCAAATCCAATATACTTATTCCATTGTATTAAATCTGAAGGCATTCAATTAAAAATAAACCGTCAGACTAAGGGTGCAACATTTAGAGAAATCACTTTAACTAGATTGAGAACTATCAAAGTGCCTATTCCACCATTGGTGTTACAAAACCAATTTGCAGAGCGTATAAAGGCGATTGAAGCTCAAAAAGCATTGGCACAGAAAGAACTGAATAAAGCAGATGAGTTGTTTAACAGCCTGTTACAACAGGCGTTTAAAGGAGAGTTGGTGTAAAGAATAAATAAAGATTGATATGGGAAACACAAATCAAATAAAGAGTTTAAAGGACACCATTAAGAGCATAGATATTTCGCATTTATTCGCTAAAAATCTAAAACATGGTGTTTCACATCATGATTCTAATTGGGAATTGTTTGAACCTGCAAGATTCATTTATTCTTTTTTTGCATTTAACATGCTTTATGAGATTGACTGGAAAGAGTCCCTAAAACGCAGAAAAGTTTGGCATTCTAGGTCTAAAAAATATGGACATGCTTCTAATAAAATGGTTTTGTTATTAAAATTTATTTATTCAAAAAGGGGTGAAAAATCCTTTAAAGAATATTATTCGAAATATGATGGTTCTTTAAGACTGTTAGATAATTCATACCAAATTGTGCCAGATTATAATATAAACCGACCGGACCTTAATGATTTTTTGGTAAAAGAAGATTCGTATGTAAACAATTATAGACGTTCTTTAAAAAATTTGAAAGATGATAAATTCAGTATTCAAGATCATTATAAACTTTTGATATTCTGTTATCAAATTAGAAATAACGTATTTCATGGTTTAAAAAAAGCTTCTGAAATGATTAAGAGTGGGCAAAGAGAACGCCTTGTAGATTATTCAAATATACTAATCGCAACAAAGGAAATGTTTTTTGATATTATGGAAGAGGAGATTGGATATTTGCCTGCTAATGATGATAACCTTAAAGAAAATGCTGGAATAATTTCATACCTATAAATTTGAATTTGCCATGATTAATTTAAATAGTTTAACTAAAATCGGGGATGTTTTAAATTCAGAAGGAGCAATTCTTGCTCTCTATGAGGATCAAGAAAAGAAGTTTTATTTAGGCTCTTTTCTAAATGACGGATCAGGGACGGTATATTATGCCGTAGACCTCTATTATTTTAAAAGTTATCTCAAATCAGAAATAACATTAAAGCAACTCTACCTGAAAAGTTCTTCCTTTTTAGTAAAATTTAAATTTCGAAAAACGGAAAAAACATATTTAAAAGAGGATTTTACTGATTTACTTCAGTGTGGTAAGGATTTTTATAAAAATATTCCAGCTTCCATGAAATCGTACCAAATTGAAAAAGATTTTACATAATGGGTAAGTACAAGAACAGAGGCAGTTAAAATTTAATCGAAACGGTTTTAGCATGGGTTAAAAGTGGTGAAATTAAAATGCCTAAAATTCAAAGCCAATTTGAAGATCAAACGTCATGGAGTAACAGTAAGGCAAGAATGAAAATGTTGAATGATGTTTATGAAAATTTTAATGATAGAATTAATTGGATCAAATAAATATGAATGCAAAACAGGAGTTCACAAATAATCAAATATGGGTTTTAACGTTTAGAGGAGCCTTTCAAAGAGCCGGTATATATTCCTCAGATGTGTCTAATACTCAAAAGACTCAGTTTAAATTTAAACTTAGAGGATTTGTTGAAAACTTGGTTGAGGCAGAATATTTGAAAGGGGCTGTGTCAGAGCAGAATCATTTGCATAATATAAAGGAAGTTCAAAGCTATTCTCAGAATTTTAATAGCATATTGATTAATTCTGAATTAAATTTTGGCGTAAGTCAAAAAATATTAAACCTCTATTTAAAGCATCAATGGTGCTTGGGAAGAATACCGGAACCACCTCATTTCCCGATGGATCGAATTATTCAAATTAAATTGGGTTGTAATC
>DNTK01000411.1 GCA_003508755.1 Bacteroidales bacterium
GGGAAAGAAACTTGCTTTAATAGCAGGTGTGCTGGCTTTCATACTAACACCTCTATTTATCCTGCTCAATGAATACCTGTTGGGCAAGTTTATGCTGTTCAAACATGGAATTTTAACCTTTGTACTTTATATAGGTTTTTTATTTGTCTCAGCATTTTACCTCAGAAAGTATCAAAAAGCCGATAACTCCATAAGAATACAAACAATAACAGTATTTTTAATCACAACCTTCATCGTGCTCACACTGATCGGTATTTATCTGCGCGGAGAAGGAATGAAGCTAATTTTTTAAATCCAAGTGTATTGAGTAACCAGAAAAAAAATACAAGTCGCCGTGGCTTTTTAAAGAAACTATGGATAGCGCTGGGCATCGTTGCCGGATTGGAGATAACATACCTAATTTTTAGCTTCTTAAATCCAAAGAAAAAGCTCGAAAAACCTGCTGCAAGTATTTTTGAAGCCGGCCCGGTTGAAAATTTTCCAAAAGGAAGCATTTCGTCATTTCGCAGCAGAAGCTTTTTCTTATCGCGCCAAAAGTCTGGTGAATTCATGGCCTTGTCATTTAAATGCACACACCTGGGATGCGTGCTTGAACTTGATGAAGAGCGAAATTTATTGGTTTGCCCGTGTCACTCATCGATGTTTAATGCCCGGGGAGATGTTTTGAGAGCTCCGGCAACCAGGGATCTTGACAGGCTTGAAGTAAGCATCGAAAATGGTATAGTAATGGTAAACACATCTAAAATTACAAATCGCAAAAGAGGACTGGCACAGGCATGAACAACTGGAAAACAAAAGGACTGATTGCTGCAACCATTATCGTGCTGCTTATTCCTGTGGCAGGAATTCGTTTCCGAATGGCAAAGCTTCAACATAGCGATATATCAACACCTCAATTTGTAGGGGGAATGCAATGTATCGCCTGCCACGAAAATGAATATACGCAATGGGAATACTCACACCATGCCAAAGCCATGGCGCATGCAACAGACAGCACTGTACTGGGCGATTTTAACAACGCGGAATATACCTACAACGGCATTACCCATAAATTCTATAAACGCAATAATAAGTTCTTTGTTTTTACCAAAGGAATTGATGGTAAAATGGAGGAATATGAGATTAGCCATACTTTCGGTTATACTCCGCTTCAGCAATATTTAATTCCTTTTGAAAGAGGAAAGTATCAGTGCCTGCCCATTGCATGGGATACCGAGAAGGGGACATGGTTTGATATGGGTGCCATGGTATATAAAGACCAGGAAATTAAGCCCGACAATTGGCTCTACTGGACCAACCAGGCACAGAACTGGAACGGCATGTGTGCCGAATGTCATTCCACCAACCTGAAAAAGAATTACATTGCCGAGTTGGATTCTTTCCATACTTCATGGTCCGAGATAAATGTGTCCTGTGAAGCATGCCACGGGCCGGGATCGGAGCATATTAAATGGGCCGGCTGGCCTGAAAACCGACAGGAGGAAGCAGAGAATTTCGGACTGGTAGTTCAAACCTCAGGCATTAACAACGAACAGTATGTAAACCTTTGTGCACGCTGTCATGCACGCCGCTCTCAGTTGGGTGATTACGACCATACACATAGTGAAGTAATGGATTTTATGATCCCGACCCTTTTACATGACGACTATTTTGCCGACGGACAGATACTCGATGAAGATTATGTATGGGGTTCCTTCATCCAAAGCAAAATGTATCATACCGATATTAAGTGTAACGACTGCCATAATGTGCACAGCGGAGAACGACTATTTGAGGGCAACCGGCTTTGTTTCGAGTGTCACCAGCAAGATTATTATGGCACAGCAAAACATCACTTTCATAAAACTGAGAATGATCCGCAAACCGATTATTTTATTGAAGGGCGAAAAACTGAAACGGGCGAAGGAGCCAACTGTGTTAACTGCCACATGCCCGGAAGGTATTATATGGGCAACGATTTCAGAAACGATCACAGCATTCGTATTCCGAGACCCGACTTATCCAATTTAATCGATGTGCCCAATGCTTGCAACCAATGCCACACCGATAAATCTGTTAACTGGGCCATTCGATACACCGAAGATTGGTATGGCAAAAAGACACCCCCACATTACGGACCTGTACTTGCTGGCGGACGTGTAGGAAAACCAGAAACCCTCCCAGAACTGATTGCCCTGGTTATGGAAGATTTAAATCCATTGATTGTAAGAGCTACGGCTTTGGAACTTTTGGCTAATTACAGCGACAGCACGGCTTCGAATACCATCCGAAAAATGCTCGATGCACCTGAAGCCATGCTCAGGTTTTCAGCAACAAGAATATATTCGAGCAATGATGCCACTGAATATATCAGCGATATTGGTCCATTACTGACTGATCCGGCAAGAGCTGTTCGCTTAGAGGCGGGTTTAAGATTTTCCTATCTGCCGTCTGAACTGATACCAGAGAACTATAAAAGTAAATTTGAAGCAGCATTGAAAGAGTTTGAGGAACAGAATACTTACATGGCTGATTTCCCTGGCGGGAGAGCAAACCTTGGACTTATGCATTCTAACCTGGGCAACTTTAATGAAGCCATTAAGCATTATAAAAGGGCTACCGAAATTGATAATCAATTTCATCCGGCATTTGTAAACATGGCCCTGGCCTATAATCAAACCGGGCAAAACACCGAATCTGAGAGGATATACAAACATTTAATCGAAATTAATGCAGAGCTCCCTGGTATTTATTATTCGTTAGGTTTGTTGCAGGTAGAAATGCAGAAATACGACGAGGCAATTGAAAACCTGCAAATGGCTTCATTAAAAGATCCGATGAACAGCAGAATAAACTACAACCTGGGATTATTGCACCTGCAGCTTTCAAACAATGGTGAAGCCGAAAAACAACTAAAAAAAGCCATTGAAAAAGAGTCCGGGAACTTTGATTACCAATATGCACTGGCACACTTTTATGTAACCAGCAGTCAGTTTAATAAGGCGAAGCGACAACTTAGTACACTGAAAAAGCAGTTTCCTAATGATGTCAATGTTCAGCAGCTCAATAACTTTTTACTTAATCAAACCAACTAATTAGAGTACATTTAATGTTTAAACACACACAATTAAACAAAAATGAAAACCCGATATTGCTTTTTATTCTTTCTTATAATTTGCTTTTCTAGTGCATCGAATGCACAATCAGATTCAAAGCAAAAACTCTACCAGGCCTTCCTGCAGGCTGATCTTACAGCATGGGAAAAAGAGATGACCTTGTTGCAAAAAAACACGAACGTAAACGACCTTGAAGAAGGTATTGTTCTTATTAACTGCTATTACGGTTATATTGGTTGGTTAATCAATGAGGAAGAATTTGATAAGGCTTCGTCAGCACTTGATGATTCTGAGGATTTGCTGAACGACTTGTTAAAAAAGAATCCAAGAAACGCCACCTTAAATGCTTTTAAAGGTGCATGGTATGGTTTCGCTATTAATATTTCGGGTTACAAAGCCGCCTTTCTGGGGCCCCGGAGTATGAAATACATCAACCGCTCACTTGATATGGATCCGCTAAATATACAGGGTAACATTGAAAAAGGAAATGCCCTTTACTTTATGCCGGAAGCTTTTGGAGGAAGCAAATCTAAAGCACTTGAATTATTCAATAAAGCGGTAAGTCTAATGGAAAAACAAGAGCTTACCGATGATAATTGGCTTTACCTGCAAATGTTGGCCCGAATTGGATTAATGCTCCAGGAAACAGGTCAGCATCAAGCAGCTGCTAAGCAGTATGAAACAATTCTCGAAAACTATCCGAACTATAAATGGGTTCGTGATGATCTATATCCTGCAGTAAAAAAAGAAAATTGATCTACCCTTTCGGGTTATTTCTTAGATCTTGAAGCTGCATGCGTTCTGCTAACTGATATTTTTCCACCCCGATTTATTTAGGTTGAAGATAATGCCTGCACCACTTCCAAGGGCAATAAAAAGATAGAGTATTGCTTTTGTATATTCAGCAAAAATAAATTGTCCGATAGCAAACAATGAGAACATGACCAATAGACAGCCAAATATCCAATTTAAAAACAAACGGGCATAACCAGTATCACCTTTTACATGTGGTAAGTTAGAAGCAATCTTTCTCCATCCTCTTCCACCGGGGTGCACCTTCGTATAAAAGGATTCGAGTACGTTTTGATCGGAGGGTTTTGTAAGAAAAGTTACGAGTAGCCAAACTGCTGTAGACCATGCTACGATTAAAATCAGGCTAAGCTCAAAATCGTTGCCGGTAATATCCAGCTTTAAAACATAATGTAAGAACGGATATATAACATAAGGGGCAAGCATGGCACTTATTTCGCTCCAGGCATTTATGCGGTACCAAAACCAACGGAAAATAAGCACAAGACCAATTCCTCCACTAAGTACCAAAACAATCTTCCAGGCCTGGCTAATTAATTCAAGCTTAGCCGTAATAAGAAAGGCAATCAGTAACAATACAAAGGTGGTAATTCTGGAGACCTTCACATAATATTTTTCACTTTCTCCCTTTTTTATAAATGGCCGGAACAAATCGTTGATGATGTAGGATGTTCCCCAAACGGTCTGAGAAGCAATTGTTGACATATAAGCTGCCAGGAATGCAGCAAGCAGAAGGCCTACAAGTCCCTTTGGCAATAGATCTCGAATAACCATAACATAGGTAGCTCCTTTATCGGCCATAGGCACTTCGGGGTATAACACCAAGGCAGATAAAGCAACAATAATCCATGGCCAGGGTCTGAGCGCAAAATGAGCTACCTGAAACCACAGGGTTGCCAGAAGGGAATGCTTTTCGTCCTTCGCCGACATCATACGTTGAGCTACATAACCACCCCCACCGGGTTCTGATCCAGGGTACCAGCTTGCCCACCATTGTACACCCAGATAAGCAATAAAAGCAAGTACCGTCATTCTCATAAGTCCAACGGCATTTCCAGCTCCTTGTGAAGCATTTCCCACCTCAGGAGTAAACTTAAATACCCACTCGGGAAGGTTTTCTCTTAAACCCTGGATACCACCCACATCGGGATGGCGCACAGCGTAAACTGCCAGGGCTACACTGCCCCCCATTGCCATAATAAACTGAAAGGTATCGGTAAAAGATACACCCCACAGCCCCGAAATAGAAGAGTATATGGCAACAAAAATCATTAGGCAGGCAACAGCCATGAGATGAGCGCTAAAAGTAAAGCCTGCGAATTGCAATTGCTCTTTTCCGAAAAATACGAAGTCGGGAAAAACAACCTGCAGTATTTTTACCATAGCCAGGTTAACCCAGGCAATAACAATGGCATTCATAAAAATACCCACATAAATTGCTCTTAATCCTCTTAAGAAATTAGCTGGCTTACCCGAATAGCGAATGGCGACAAATTCAGCATCAGTCATAATATTTGAACGTCTCCAGAGGCGAGCAAAGAAAAATACGGTGAGCATACCGCCCAGTAAGAAATTCCACCACAACCAGTTTCCTGCAATTCCTTTTTGAGCTACGAGTTCGGTTACAGCGAGTGGTGTGTCGGCTGCAAAAGTGGTGGCCACCATGCTTGTACCAGCAATGTACCATGGCAGTTTGCGACCACTTAAAAAAAAGTCGCCGGTACTTTTTCCTGCGCGTCTTGCAAGAAAAATTCCAATGCTAAAACTCACCACAAAATAGGCTGCAATTATAAGCCAGTCGAGAAGAGATAAAATCATGTTAATGCAAAATAAAAAGACTGACTAAAACTAAGGAAAAAAAAATTACCGCAAAGATGTTACAGCATAAAGTTATACCTACTGGCAGCATCTTTGCGGCTATGGATTAAACTGCATAGCTAATAACTTTTGGTTTTACCAGCTTTTCGAAATCTTTATAAGCCATTCGAATAAGTTCGGTATGTGAACCAGCATTAAACACAATATCGTCGTTTGTGGTCAGTTTCTCTGCAACAAAAACTTCCATGTTCCAAAGATTGCCGAATGGTGGCATGGCCCCTACTTCACATTCGGGGAACCTAAACTGGAATTCCTGCTCATGTGCTAAAGCGATATCCTCTGTACCGACTATTTGAGCGAGGCTCTTAAAGTTTACTTTGTATGAAGCTGGTAAAACAGCCATTACCAGTTTACCATTCAAACGAATAATTACTGTTTTTGCTAATTCATGTCCACTAATATGAACCGAAGCAGCGATTTCCTGCGCTGTAAAGGCCATAGAGTGCGAAATGAGGTAATACTTAATTCCGTGGCTATCAAGATAATCTCTTATTCTTTTAGCAGGCATAATTCCCTCCTTTTTAAAAGCATTAAGTGCTGAGAAATTGAGATTTACATGCGATAGTGCAAAAGTGTGTAGAAAAAGAACTTATTAACAAAATACCAAAAAATGGTATGAACAGAAAGTTTATACAAGAAATACGTCTGTTTGTGATAGATACAGAACAATAAATTTATTAAATATTCGCCCTAATTTCAAGCTTGAATTGATATTTAACGCATGAAAAAAATAATGATAAAATACTAAGCCTGAAAATTTTGTAGTTTTAGGCATGAATTTTCAATTGCCAAGAAAAAATTATTATGAAAATCGATATTGATAATACTTATTTTCGGGTTTTAAGCAACACTAAAGATGGCGAAGTTCCGGCTGATACTGTTTTTCATTATCATCAAAATGATAATCTAATCTGGGGCGAATATTCCGGTGGAGGTATTGTGAAAGGTCAAATTCTGGGTAAGGTAATAAATAACGAATACCTTGAATTCAACTATCAGCATATTAATACTTCCTTTGAGTTTATGACCGGTACCTGTAAATCCTACCCAATGGAACCCATGGATGGGAAGCGTATCTTTAAAGAGCACTGGAAATGGACATGCCGTGACTATAGCGAAGGTGAATCAGAGATTATCGAAGTATAGCTCTTTTACAAATACAATCAAAAGAACCAGTATTTCCTTGGTATTATATGCGAAAACCTACCTGACTGTTTAAATTACTGCAAGGAAATAATTCTGTTAATCAAACTTTATTTTGGTTGTTTTCCCTCTGAGGGATATTATTCTTATGGCTAGCCTGCTCAACCAGGTTTATTGCTATATTTTTAAGTTTTTTTATAAACAGGAACTTATTTCTCAATCGCAACATTGCAGTTGCTCGGTTTCTTTAATAGCCACTTTATACTTGCAGATTAAATACCAAAACCCAATCGAATGGATAAAGATAAATTGATAGCTGAATTAGGAAATCATCTCCGGAAATTAAGGAAAGAATATGGATTAACCCAAACCGAAATGATCAATTAAATGGGAAAAGACAGGCAAAGCTATCAGCGCATTGAACTGGAAAAAGTATATCCGACTATCGGTTACCTGCTTGAGGTGGCCAATGCTCTAAAAATACCTTTTAAAGAATTATTTAGTTTTATCGATGAGGAATAATCAATATCTTCATTTATATTTTTTTCGAGAAGTGATAGAAACTCATTGAGCCGGAGTTAGGTCCGCCCATTATTTATTACCCTTCATCAAGCACCTATCATTTATCAAAGCAAAAGGGTATTTACCAAATTGCTTTTCATGCGCAGGGATGACATATCTACATCTCCATTAAATATGTGATCCAATGCTTTTATAATCATCTCAGAGCTTTTACCGGTGTGTCTTTTAATTTCCCTGTTCAGATATTCCCCTCGTCCCCTTAAATTATTCCACTTAGCACATTGAACATAAGAAAATTTATTTCCACCAGGAAAATTCGAACGTTCCCTTTTGGTCATTTTGTTCATTTTAATAAACTATTCTTGCTGAGCTGGGTTACTATTTTAAAACAAATTCTGCTAATCATGAAAACGAAAAAATTACTTCTAACAACAACACTAACAGTTTCTTTACTGTTTTTTTCAATTGCCTCCGTAAAAGCTCATTGCGAAATCCCCTGCGGAATTTATGGCGATTCGCTCCGCATCTCTTTATTGTATGAGCACATTGAAACCATTGAGAAATCGATGAATAAATTAAATGAGCTGTCAGCAGCGGAGGATGAAGATTACCACATGATCGTCCGATGGGTAATAAATAAAGAAGAACATGCGAAAGAACTTCAATACATTGTGAGTCAGTATTTTCTACATCAACGCATTGTAATAAAAGATATCGCTGATACAGAAGCATACAACAAATACATTGAACAACTAACCCTGATGCATAAATTGCTTGTTTATGCGATGAAAAGTAAACAAACCACTGACCTAATGTATATTGAAAAAATGAGGGATACCCTGCATTCTTTCGAGCATGCCTATTTTGATGAATAAAAAGTAATTAACAAGCAGCAAACGGAGTTAATCTGCCACTTGCTGCTTGTTACTTATTGTTTCCTAAACCTGAAACCCAATAACAAGTATATCATCGATTTGTGGGCCACCATTCTGCCATTCATCAAGGGTGGTCTCGAGTTTAATTCTTTGCTCCTGCATGGGTAATTTATGGATATCAACGAGCACCTGTCTGAATTTTCGTACCATAAACTTCTTGTAGGTCTTTCCATTGGTCTGGTCGGCATAACCATCGGAGAAGATATAGAAACGGTCATCAGGTCTAATCTTTATTTCATTGTTTGTAAATTCTTTTTCACGCAGGTATACCGCAACAGGTTGCCGGTCTCCTTTGTGAATTATTATTTCACCATCTCGAATCAGATATAAAGGTGAATACGCTCCGGCAAATTCCATGACCTTACTTTTGGGATCATACATGCAAAGGGCCATATCCATCCCTTCCTTTTGCAATGAATTGCTGTCGTACTGATGTAACGACTGTTTAACTTTCTCGCGCATAAACTCCAGAATCTCAGCCGGAGTTTTCACTTCAGGCATTCGGCTTATTTCGGCCAGAAATGCCATGCCAAGCATACTCATAAAAGCTCCGGGAACGCCATGGCCTGTGCAATCTGCCGCTACGATAAGAATTTTATCCTCGCTTGTAGAAAACCAGTAAAAGTCACCACTAACAATGTCGCGGGGTTTATAAAAAATAAAGTGATCTTTTAAGTGACCCGTAAACTTATTATTTGAGGGTAAAACAGCCCTCTGAATACGTTGGGCATAATTAATACTGTCGGTAATAACTTGTTTTTGGTGCTTAACAACCTGGTGTTGTTTTTCAATATTATCGCGCTGTGCAGTTATTTCCTCGTTTTGTTCTCGTAACTTTACATTACGCTCTTTAATTTCCAAAGTACGTTCGGCAACCTTACGTTCAAGGTTTTTGTTAATATCTTCCAAATCTATGGCCAGCTTCCTGGATTCTTTAAACATCTTTTGAAATATATAACTTAACATATATGCCTGGCTGACAATAAAAAACATAAACCCATAAGTTGCCAGGTAAGATGTATTTACCACTCGTGAAACATACAACATATCATTAATTATGGTTCCAAAAAGAGCCAGCATGCCAATAATCAGAATTTGAGCTGTGCGTTCTCTTCTTATTAAAGCTTTTATAATTATATAAACAGAATACCCGGCTCCCAATAATAAGGCAAACTGATAAAAATAAAGCGCTTTTGTAAAAAAGAATACTGCAGTGAAAACAACGATGAATGCTCCTGCCAGGTTTAATCCAATAACAATTCTGCAAAAAAATCTTTCCCTATAAGATGGGAAAATATCATTGATGAAGTAAATAAAGGATATAGTTCCCAGCATAAGAGTTAAGTATTCGATCTTTACAAGCAGAATCCAGTTAAATTCGGGCCACAGTTTTAAGATGTAAATTTCGTTGACCACCATAGCCCTAACACCCATTACAAGGCAAAAAAGTGCAAAATACCATGCCGATTTAAAGGTACGATTCAATTGAAACAAGCCAATGTGATACAATGCTATAATGGTTATGCACCCCAAAAGCAGTAAAAGTAATTCAAGTTCACCACTCCATTTTTCCTGTATGTGCTCTGCTTTGCCAATGTAAGTGATATTATTCCATAACCCGCCCTTTGAATAGTGATAATTTGAGACATGAATTATAATATCAAAACAATTAGCTGGCGCTTGGAATATAGACACCCCGGCAAAATAGCCCGGCTTGGCATTTCTTTCTTCTGAACTGACCTTTCCTGCAGAATTAATAAGTTTACCATCGATGTAGGCATCGAAGGCAGTACTAATGCTTCCAAATCGTATGGCAAGTGGTTCACTTACAGTATCCAGCAGAACCCTTATTCGATAGGTTCCAAAACCCTTTTGGGGCAATTTTTCGCCGTCTATGGTAATTGAATTCCATACAGCAGGTACTTTTATAAGGGTTTTGGGTGCTGGAGGAATGGAATCCTGAAAATCTTTATGGCTCAGGAATTGTTTCCAATAAAACTCCCATTCTCCGGAAAAACTCACCTCACCAACTTTGTCAAGTTGACCACCGCGCAAATCTAGAATTCCATCCTCGATTCTGGGTGCCTCTTCCGCTCTGATAGCAAGAGTAAATGCAAGGCTAAGAAAAAGAATAATTCCTTTTTTCTTCATCATATAACAGCTCATTAATAATTGCATAGCATACGAACATTTTACCTATAAGTTGAGATTTTACAATCGATTCGTTAATTTATAATTAATCTAAATATGTTGTGCTATTTTTATAGTTTACCCTTACTGCATGGAGCACAATTGATAAATTAACATGCTTTTCTTAAATTCACCAAAGCAATCTGTGCTATGATGGAAAACACACTCATTGATAAATTAATTGATAATGCTCGCAGGGCTGCATTAAATGCCTATTCGGTTTACAGCAAATTTCCTGTGGGTGCAGCCTTTGCCAATAAAAGTGGGGTGATCTTTACCGGTTGTAACGTGGAGAACATATCCTTTGGATTAACGAACTGCGCCGAACGGACCGCTGTATTTAAAAGCATATCGGAAGGTAACAGGGAAATCGAGACCCTTGTTGTTTATACCCCAACCCAAAAACCAACCCCGCCGTGTGGTGCCTGCCGTCAGGTAATAGCTGAATTCAATAAAAATGCCAGAATTATCTGTGTATGCGATTCCAACCAGCGCATTGATACCACGCTTGATAAACTGTTCCCTGTACCTGATTTTACTGTAAACCTGCGAA
>DNTK01000368.1:0-3789 GCA_003508755.1 Bacteroidales bacterium
AATGCTAGTTTTTTCATTGTAATCTAATTTAGATTTAACATTCAGAGCTACACTAACATTCGAATCGGTACAAATGCAAACAGCGCCTAACTTAGATGTATCATAATCCCACCGGAATGGTATAGGTGACATTAATACGGTATGAGTTTTTTACCGCCGGTCCATCCCAGTTTTTGTAGATGGCACTTGTACGGTATTCTCCATATACATTGAGTGATGATTTATCAAATACCCACACTTTGCCAAACCGGGCACCAATGGGCAGGTAAAACTGCCCGGTGTCCCAATCATAAAGCGCCACCAGGTCGGCAGTCTGGAGGTAAAAACCCGAAGTGCCAAAGCGATAGGCCAAAAAGGGCGCTATACCCAGCGGATTGGCATCTGATTTACCCGCAGGTAAAGTCCTCGGATCAATCGCCCTGAAGGATTGTGTAAATAGCAGTCCGTAAAACCACTGTCCTGAGGTGTTTACGATAGCCGCTGCTATTCCATAACCCCATTCGTCTTTCGCCACATCCTTGTTTCCGGGAAGGGTAACCAAAGGACCAATGCCTGCCCGGCCTGTTCCCCAATCTGAAAATTTAGGAACGATCAACCCGAATAATTCGGTATTGCCCATGCCGGACTTACCGGTTTCCGCATTTTCATAATGCCTGAGAGTCAAGCGCGGCAAAATGGTGACCTTTTTCAGTGGAACTGGCGCCACAATACGCAACTGTAAATAATTATCCAATCCTGCAGGACGGGTGCTGCCATCGCTCAGCTGATCCCTGTGATAGTCGGGCATCACCTGGTAGGCAAACTGAAAACTCCATTGGGTGGCCGTAGCATCCATGGCCATGGACTCGCGGTCTTGTTCAGCTGATGCACTTTCTTCTTCCTGTGCATAACTAGTCACAAGTGCAAATATCATTATTAGAGCTATTATTAACTTTTTCATGCTTAATCTTTTAAGTAATGAATGGATTATTCAAAATATCTTATCTCCAGGTTCCCCTAAAAAAGGCTTTTTGTGTCCCCTAATTTTAGAAAATCCTTGCAGTGATGCCTCATAACTTGGAATGGTGAACAGTTTTTTGAAAAGCCATGACTTGTTCCAAAAACTGCTCCATCCCTTATCATATCTCCCATCTAGTTCTGAGGCTTTGTTTGTAAACTTTTTAGCACATTGTCTACAGAAAGAGAACTACCCATAACTGGTGGAAACTCTTTAAAGGTCTGTAAAAACTCACCTACATAGGTTTGCGCCGGAACAAACAGCCACATATTATCAGCCATCCATCTCATATACATTGCAGAATTCCAGGATACTTCGTATGGGTCGGCTCTTAAATTGATCACTATTGGCCAGGCTGGAGTTTTGCGATATGCTTCACTAATGGGGCCTTCCAGAATGGTAAAATGTAGCTTCCAATTCCGGTATCTTACCGCATTGAGGTGTCCCCCCTGGTCAAAGTAGAAAATCTCATTTCTTGGATTCTCGTCGACTTCACCTTTCCAAAGTGGCATCAAATTATAACCATCCAGGTGAACTTTAAAATTCTTATCACCCGCTTGATACCCTGTCAAGAGTTTTTCCTTCACATCAGGAACGCCAGCTGCTGCCAATAAGGTAGGCATCATGTCCTCATGAGAATGGATGTCATTGGAAATGGTTCCCGGCTCTATTACGCCCGGCCAACGTATCACACAGGGTACTCTAAATCCACCTTCCCAGGTAGTCCCTTTTTCACCGGCAAAGGGTGTGGTTCCGCCATCGGGCCAGGTAAATTTTTCTGCACCATTATCTGTGGAGTACATCACAATGGTATTATCAACAATACCCAATTCTTCAAGCTTCGCCAAAACCCGGCCCACAGTTTTATCATGTTCTACCATACCATCGGGATATAAACCAATACCAGTTACTCCAACGCTTTCATCTTTTAGACGCGTCCACACGTGCATGCGAGTAGCACTCAACCAAACAAAAAATGGTTTCCCTGCTTTATGTGCTTTTTCGATAAAAGCAATGGCTGCGTCTGTGAATTCGTCATCAGCGGTTTCCATCCTTTTCCTGGTCATTGGGCCTGTATCTTCTATTTTGCCATCTGCATAAGAATGCAAAACACCACGTGGTCCGAATTCTTTATGAAATGCCGGATCTTTTGGATAGTAATAAGACTCAGGTTCTTCTTCTGCATTCAAATGGTAAAGGTTTCCAAAAAACTCATCGAATCCGTGATTGGTGGGTAACATTTCATCCCGGTCTCCCAAGTGATTCTTCCCAAACTGCCCGGACGTATATCCCTGTGGTTTTAACAATTCAGCTATGGTTGGCTGATTGTCCTTAATACCCTGCGCTCCACCCGGCATCCCAATGGTTAAAAGACCAGTTCTAAATGGATGTTGTCCTAAAATAAATGCAGCACGTCCTGCCGTACAGGATTGTTGTGCATACCAGTCGGTAAATACAGCACCTTCATGACCAAGTCTGTCAATATTGGGAGTTTTGTATCCCATCATTCCCTGGCTATTGATACTGATGTTGGAATAGCCAATATCATCGCCCCAAATAACCAGGATGTTTGGTTTATCCTGGGCATTGAGGTTTAGCACAAGTCCCAGGAGAAAAATTAATAGTGATTTCAAGTGTTTCATTTTCTTAATGGTTTTAGTATAACGTATTATTTTGTTTCAATAAGAGGTATTTCAGCAGCCAGGCTGGCGTTGATCAATGCTTCTATCTTGTTCTCGATCTGGAAGTATCTTGCCGCGTCACCTGGGGAAATGATCTTTTTAAATTTTTTGTAGTACGATTTCTTCAACTTAAGCAATTGCAGCTGATAAGATAGCACGCCGTTCCACAGCTCGTCCGCTTTTTCATCGGACAGGTTTTCATAATTATGGGCGAAATCCTTGATCAGGGCAATGCGCAGGTTGTGCACTTTATTGGCCTCCAGGTTGTATTCATTATACAATTCCCAGAAGGGAGCGCTTTCCAAATCGCTTAATTGCATGGCCTCTGCGACTGCAGCCTTCTTTTCAGTATTGAGTACATCTCGTGTTATTTCGATGTAATCGTCGATTGTTTGTGCAAAAACCGGGCTGATCGCCAAGATCATTCCGGCAACAAATAGTATGATTCTAGTTTTCATTTTTTACATTTAATTGGTTAGACATCTGTATTATTTTTTAAAATTTTGTTTAGATCGATTTCGGTCTCGACATATCGACAGGTGACGCTATTTCGTCACCTTTTTTCGTCATTATTATTTAATCCATTTTTCAATCTTCCAAATCAGAATATTCGATAACATTCTTTTCTCTGAGTAATCCGAGTGTTTGAAATGAACCTGAGATTATGGCATATTCCTCAGAATTCATGAATGAAAGCATGCTCTCCTTGTCTTTAAACTGCACTTTAACCTGGAATAGGTCTTCATTTATCATATCCTGCATCACAGAGAGATTGACCAGCTCAGGACTATGCTGACCAATTAATTGCTTCATCTGTTGCTTAAATTCCTTGGCCTTTTGCTCGGGAATATACCCGCTGACGTTTATTGAGTACATGATATTTAATCTTTCATTGTATTTATAGCCAATACTCATGCCAGGAGTTTTTGATCAAGGAAGGAATGCCTACATTTAGATATGAATTATTTTTTTGGCGCTGAATCAAATTTGTCTAAATGGCCACTGAGTATGGTGCTTTTGACAATTTGGTTTTCTTTTCTCGAGCTCAATCCAGTTAATGCTCAAACTGTGATGCAAGATGCATTGGAAGATAGTGTTGGCTATTTTGAG